>CAJOJB010000082.1 GCA_905234635.1 uncultured Eggerthellaceae bacterium
CCGCGGCTGACGCTGGCACGACGGTTACCATGGACGACATTACGTCATTTGATGAATCAACAGGGACGGCAACCTTGTCCGACGGTACGACCACCAGGGTAGTAGGCTACGACATTAATACAGGCAATGCCATCGTCGACCTGGCAGCCCAGTTTGTTGGCGGCAACTATGGCTGGGGTGCCGAAGACCCGACCACGTCTACCTTCGACTGTTCTGGCCTGGTGCAGTATGTGTATTCACAGAACGGTATTGAAGTTGGCGGGCATAATGACCGCGCCATTCTTAACGCGGGTACCGTAGTGGACACGCCCGAAACAGGCGACATCCTGTGGTGGGACGGCCACGTAGCCATTTACGCGGGTGACGGCATGATGATTTCTGCCGACAACGAAGAAATGGGCATTACCTACCGCGAAGTGTCCGACGGCGCAACGTACGTGCGCTACTAAATTTCCCTCCATAAGCTCACGACAAGGTGCACACAAGTGTGCGACCCCTATATATGGTAGGGTGCGCAATACGGGTGCCAAGATGTAGCCACGGCTTGGAAAAGCTGTGGTGATAATTAGCATAATGGCTGTTCAGCGGCTTATGACTTGGCTTTTTAGATTTGCCAAGCGCCCTCTTTTTCCCCTACACTTTTAGCAGCGCATAAACGTAGTAAGAAGTTTAGGTGGAACTATGAACATTGAATTGAAGCCGTTCCCTAGGCGTTCATTTGTGGCAGGTGCTGCAACCCTGGGTGCCTTGGCAGTTGCCAACCCGTTGGTTGCTTTTGCAACTCCTACATCGGCTGAAAAGGAAGCGGAAGCGGATGCTGCCGCAGCTGAAGCTGCGGGTATTGAAGCGTCTGCAGCAGAAAAGCAGGCTGAAGTCGACGCTGCAATGGCAGCGCTTGAAAACTTGCAGGTGGCCTTGGACGAGGCCTCGCAAAAATATACCCAGTGCATCCTCGACGAAGAAGCGGCCCGTGCACGCATGGAAGAATGCCAGCAGCGCATCGAAGAAAAGACCGCTGAGATGCACGAACTCCAAGATGTCCTCTCTTCCCGAGCGCGCAATATTTATAGGCAGGGCGGCGATTCGTTTATCGATGTTTTGTTGGGCGCGAATTCCTTTGAAGAATTCGCAAGTAACTGGAGTCTTTTGAACTCCATTACCAACCAAGACGCCGACTTCGTGGAGCAGACTCGTGCTGCCCGCGAAGAACTGGAAGAAGCTCACGTCGAGCTTACAAAGCAGGAAGAAATCGCCCTGCAAAACGTGGAAGAAGCAGAAAAGGTCCGTATCGAAGCGGAAGCTATGGTTGCCGAAATGCAGGCCATCTACGATTCGCTTTCGGTGGAAGCTGCCGAACTGCTTGAACAGGCTCGTGTGGCACGTGCTGCCGAACAGGCTGCTCGCGCTGAAGCCGAAGAACTGGCTCGTCAGGAAGAAGCTGCTCGCCAGGAAGCTGCTCGTCGTGCGGCTGAAGCTGCGGCCGCAGCGGCTGCTGCGGTTTCTACCCAGAGCAGCGGCGGCGGTGGCAACATAGATCCCACGGGTGAAAGTGGCGGCAGTGCCGTCTACGAAGGTGGTGGCGACATTGTCAGCCGCGCATATGCCTGCTTGGGCGCACCTTACGTGTGGGGCGCCGTTGGTCCTTATGGCTACGACTGTTCTGGTCTGGTAAGTTATTGTTACTTAGGCACTCATGCACGTATGGGCACTACCTATACCTTTATGGGCTATCCTCAGGTTTCAGATCCGCAGCCAGGCGACATTTGCACGCATTCTTCGCACTGCGGCATTTATATTGGTGGCGGGCAGATGATTCATGCGGCTACTTATGGCGTGGGTGTTATCATCGGCCCAGTTCAAAGCGGTATGATTATCGTAAGACCGTAAAAAAATCGCCGTCCGAAAGGGCGGCGAAATTTTTTTAAAAAGATCTGTTTACGCACCCTGCAGGCAGGCTTTTATTCATTACTATGACATTTCGGTTAAATTGCTTGAAATGGGGTGTGTTGTGCTAACATATCGTGCGCTATAAAAAGCGGGAAACGGGATGTGGCTCAGTTTGGTAGAGCGCTGCGTTCGGGACGCAGAGGTCGCTGGTTCAAATCCAGTCATCCCGACCAGTCGAAGCAACAAGGGCATATGCTCTTAGAAAGAAAGTTGGAGGCAGCATGAAAATTTTAGGTTTGGGCGTACCAGAACTTGTCATTATTCTTGTAGTGGCTCTGCTTATCTTTGGCCCGAAGAACCTTCCCAAGCTGGGGAGCGCCTTGGGCAAGACGGTAAAGAACCTGCGTGAAGGCATGGGTTCGGCCGAAGAAGCAACTGAAGAAGGCGCCGAAGAAGTCGAAGCTGAAGTTGAAGAAGCTGTCGACGAAGCTGCTGAAGTTGAAACTGAAGTGGTCGAAGAAGTTGAAGCTGAAGAAGCTGAAACGCCGTTTAGCGACCCCAATAAGCCGGCCCCCAAGAAGACTGTTAAAAAGGTCGTTAAGAAGGCCGAATAAAGCCGCAGAATACAACGAGCGCGGCATGTGAAAGAGCGTGCCGCGTTTACTTTTGCTTAATACTGTTCATAAGAAATCATTTAAGGAAAGAAGATGTCTGAAAGCGATTTTATCCTGACCGAAGAAGGCAAGCAGAAGCTCGAAGAAGAACTGCACTACCTTGAAACTGTCAAGCGCGCCGAAGTGGGCGAGCGCATTAAGACCGCGCGCGAATTCGGAGATATTACTGAAAACTCTGAATATGACGACGCCAAGAACGAACAGGGCCAGATGGAAGCCCGTATTGCTGAAATTATTCGTATCTTGGGCGATGCAACTGTGGTGGCTGCCCCGAAGCGTTCAACCAAGGTTGGCATCGGTTCGGTCGTGACGGTGAAGATGAGCGGCCAAGAACGTGTGTTTAGCATTGTGGGCGCTGCTGAATCCGACGTGCGCGAGGGCAAGATTTCAAACGAATCGCCCGTTGGCGCGGCCCTGCTCGGAAAAAAGAAGGGCGATACCGTTTCGGCTCTCGGTCCTTCGGGCAAAGAAACCGAGATGACCATCGTAGATATTTCCAAGTAAGTTTAACGGCCCGCCACAGGGCCGTTTTTATAGGAGTAGCCATGACTGAAGAACAAGTTCAAGCAACGCAAGCCCAGGAAGCAGGCGCGCAGGTAGCTGAAATTGAAGACGACCCGCGTGAAGTGCGCCTTGCAAAGCGCGCGGCCCTTATCGAAGCGGGCGAAAACCCCTATGGGCATGCCTTTGAGTATTCGCACCATGTGGCCCAGCTGCAGGAGCTCTATAAGGACGTGCCCGAAGGCGAAATCACTGAAGACGCGGTTGCTATCGCGGGGCGCATTATGGCCATGCGCGACCAGGGCAAAATCTGCTTTGTGGTTCTTCGTGAATCGGGTGCCGATATTCAGCTATTCTGTCGCGTGAACAACTTGGGCGACGAAGCCTTTGCGGCCTTAAAGGACCTCGATGTGGGTGACTGGATTTCTGCTGAAGGCAAGATTATGCGCACCAAGCGCGGCGAACTTTCCGTGATGGTGGAGCGCTTCGAGTTGCTTTCGAAGTCACTGCGCCCCCTGCCTGAAAAGTTCCATGGTTTGGCCGACAAGGAAACGCGTTATCGTCAGCGCTATGTGGACTTGATTGCCAACCCCGAAGTGCGCGACGTTTTTGAAAAGCGCTTCAGGAAGACGAACAGGGCTATTACGAGGTTGAAACACCCTTCTTGCACAACATTATGGGCGGCGCCAACGCCAAGCCCTTCATTACGCATTTCAATGCCCTCGACAAGGACTTTTACCTGCGTATTGCCACCGAACTGCCCCTGAAGCGCTTGCTCGTGGGCGGTTTTGAAAAGGTGTATGAAATGGGTCGTATCTTCCGCAACGAAGGCATGGACCAAACGCACAACCCCGAATTCACCACCATCGAAGCCTACCAGGCCTTCGGCGACTTGAATACCATGATGGACCTGACGCGTGGCATGGTGCAGGCGGCTGCTATGGCGGCCTGTGGCACGCTGCAGGTGGAATACCAGGGGCAGACCATCGACCTTTCGGGCGACTGGGAAGTGCGCACCATGTGCGATCTGGCCACCGAAGCCGTGGGTGAACCCATTAATACCGACCGGAGCCTGGAAGACCTGCGCGCCATCGCACAGCGCCTGGGTATTAAGGTGGAAGAGAAGTGGGGCACGGGCAAACTCATCTCCGAAATTTTCGAAGAAGCCTGCGAAGAAAAGCTCGTGCAGCCCATTTTTGTGACGGAACACCCGCTTGAAGTAAGCCCCTTGGCCAAGAAGTTGCCAGGTAATCCACAGCTCACCGAGCGTTTCGAATTGTTTATCTGTGGGCACGAATATGCGAATGCATTCAATGAACTGAACGACCCGGTGGACCAGGCCGAGCGCTTCCATGCGCAGGTTGCTGCCAAGGACTACGACGACGAAGCCATGGGCTACGACGCCGACTATATTCGTGCGCTGGAATATGGTATGCCACCCGCCGGTGGTATGGGCTTAGGTATAGACCGCTTGGTCATGCTGCTTACCGACAGTGCGTCCATCCGCGACGTGTTGTTATACCCCGCCATGAAACCGGAAGCCGAATAGCGCACTTGCCATGGCGCATAACGCACTTGTTTTGCGCTGTCACGTAGCGAAGTACGCTCGGCGCAAAGGCGTGCGTTCTGCATCCACGGCAAGCACATCCTTCAGCCTCTGGAACCTACGGCTAAATAGGGAAAACAAAAGGCAGCATATGATATAACCGATGGTACATTTAATTGCCCCTCGGTCATACCATAAATCTCCGCAGTTATGTTTAATCTATTTCCCACATTGGTGCGATGGCAAATTCATTCTTTCCGCCCGAGGTGTAAAGCCACCAAGTTGAAGAGAATATATCAGGGTTGCCATCGGGATAGTTTGGTGATATCGCATCTGCAATGCATATAACAAAGGGTACAGGACCCCAGTTTCTTCCAATCATCTCAGGCGCGAAATGCAGAAAATATGCGTTAGGAATTTCATAAGAATGTCTGTATTCGTTGCTATTCGAATAGCAGATGCAGCTATCGACATATAGAGTATTTAAGCTCCCATTGATATCGGCAGGTGGATTGTATGTTGTATCTGAAATATTGAATCCTCCTTGTGTTGTATCTAAGAACGAGACTGTACCAAAGGCCATGATAGATGTGTCTGCGCTGAATCGCGTTGAGAGATTGCTTAGGTAGATAAAGCTGCTAGCATCGGGGGCACTGCCAGAACCTCCAACCGCACGCCAAGCAGCGCTGATGCCCTCGGTGTCGGTGGCCTTTACCCAGGACCCTATTTTTAAAGTTGTTGTATAGGTATAGCCTTCACCAAAAGATCCGTCAGCGGAGTACTCGGTCAAAACATAATCAATGCCTGGGGAGACTTGTTCTAAAAGGGAGCTTGGTTTGGTGTTGCCGTCTTCCTTGCTGACCAAAGATGATGATTGTTCGGGCGCTTCAGTATCGTTTGTCGTAGAGTCCGATTCTGGATTAACGAGTATATAGTAACCGCTGCTGCTCGCCTTCGAACTGTTGTCCTTTATCGCGTCAATGTCTACTATGACGGTGTTGCTGTCTACTGGTGTGACAATGATTTCAAAATCGTCAATATCAAATGGGTCGTTTGTGCCAAAGTTTTCCCATAGGCGTCTATATTCGTTTTGGGAAGTAATCGTAATCCTGTAATGGTCTTTTTCTGCTTGGTAGGTACCATGGGCATTCCCGTAGTCTTTCAAATGTATTGTTACAAGTCCGTTGTCGTAGAACTCGAAATCTGTAAAACCCGTATTAGGTGATTCATATTCAGTGTGATACCTTCCTGATACAGGAGTAGCGGGCGACCCACCGCAGCTGGCCAGGCATAGGACAAAAAGGGCCAAGCAAAGTATTATAGTTACTCTCCCGGTATTCCGCCTATTCATTTGATTCCTCCATTTGCTTTGGCTCGTTTTTTGTTTCGACCACAGAGACAGATGCGCCGTAACGATCTGCAAGACTTTCCTGTTTGGGGGGATTCTTTTCATTGTGTCTTTTTGCCATGGCATTTTGAAAAGCGTCACCAGCTTTGTTTGCTGCAGAATTGACCACATAGTCCACTACCCACCAGATGGCGATAACGACAACAAAAAAGATGACAATAATTGCAGTCTGATTCATGAGGATGGCCTTTCATTTCTACAAGAAACTCGTTTTTGTCTTAACCTGCATACGTCTTGTTTCTACTTTTGTCGCAGAATCTAGTTCGAGAAACATTTTTTCTAAGGACGTGAGGAGCATATTCATAGAATTTTGGTTCTTGGGTACATCGTATTTAGCCATCGTTTTCCAACTCAAAAAAGATAGGTTATATCGGTGCTTCCCATTTTCGTTCAATCATTTTTCCTTCTGAAATAAGTTTATTCGCGTGCGTCTTGCCTAATTGCGCTACTATGATTGCTAACAAAAAGCAGCCTCCAACGATTAGTAATACTTCCATTCGCAGTTCCTTTCATACGTAGCCTGTAGCCTTTACGTGCGCCATCGCCAACAGAAAGGTGCAGAATTAATTGCGCAATCGGCAATCCTTGAAGAGCATTTATTCAGAAAGAAGCGAAAAGATGCCCCAAGTCTCCTTTATTCAGTTGGTGTGGTAATTTGATTACATAATAAAAGGGCTACACCAACTGAATAAGAAGTTGCTATATGCAAGATGGTCAGACATCCGCCCGTGAGGGCATCTGTTAATCTAGGGGATGTTGACCAGACTCCTTTAGTTGGTGTGGTAACCGAGATCGGATGCCCTCTAGGTTATTTAAGCTTTATATTTTCACCTGTAGCATGTATCTATTTGCTTTCGCAGTTGTAGCTTGCGTATTTTAAGCATCGCATTTGACTATACGAAAGAAAAATATCTATACCCTATAAAATAGGGTATACTAGCTTAAAAGGGAGTTGCCATGATTCGTACTTTTATTGAAGTCCCTTTGTTTTCAAAGCAATGGAAAGGCTTAGGGCTGAATGACTAAAACCTGTTTTCTTTACAGGGCATGCTTCTAAAGAACCCCGATGCCGGTCCTGTTATAGAAGGAACGGGCGGAATTCGAAAGCTTCGTTTTGCTTTTGCAAATCGAGGCAAGAGCGGGAGTGCGCGAGTTTGTTATGTAGACTTTGCTGAATATGGTGTGACTTATTTGATTACGGTGTATCAGAAGTCTGAAAAAGAAAGTTTGACGGCAAAAGAAAAGGCAGTTCTTAAACAACTAGTAAAGACCCTTGCCCACGAGGTGGCACAAAAGAGAAGGAAGCAACAATGAGCAAACTGTATGACGACCTTGTAACTGGTCTGAACGAGGCAATCGAGTTTGAAAAGGGCGAAGGTACCGCGAGGGTAACATCGTATATCATCACTCCGGTAAAACGGTACAGCAATACCGAGGTAAAAAAAGTGCGCCGCAAGGTTGGCATGACACAGGCTGTGTTCGCTGACTATATGGGAGTTTCGAAAAAGACAGTGGAAGCATGGGAAAACGGGCGCACTCATCCAGCCGGATCGGCTTGTCGTCTCTTGGACATTCTTTCATCAGAACGGTCTTTCGATCTTCCCTTTGTCCAGATGCAGGAAGCCTAAACACCCAGAGTATCATCATTTTGTTTGTCTATGCGGGCGCATCGGATCTTAGTACACCGCTAAGGCCATGGTGCCGCATTGCTCATAGGCATGGGCAAACTGTGCGGTGTCAACGGTTTGCAGACCTTCAAGCGGGTTGGAAATAAGAACTTCGCTTCCTTGAATGCCATAGAGCACTACGCAGTGCTCGTTGACGAACCAGCTTTCGGTTGCCCCGAGTTCGTAGTCATAGTTTGGTTCGTTGAATTCAAGGGTGGTCCATACGCAAACGGGGATGCCAGTGTCCACCAGTGCACAGAGCGCTTCGAAGCTCGACCCCGTGAGGTCGTGGGCCTTGAGCAGAGTATCTTGTTCGGCTAGATAGCTGTTCGCAGCATCTACGATTCCTGGCGGAAACCCACCGCCATTATCTTCGTAGGGCGAGGCAAGGAAGCCCCATTCGCTTCCATCGACGACCAGGTAATTGTCGGCGATTTCAGTTTTACTCAGTTCGAAGCCAGCTGCACGCAGCGCTATGGTGAGCGATACCACCTCGCAGCCCGAAGGCAATTCGGGGAGTTGGTATTCGGTCTGTACCTTGCTCGCATAGGGCACGTGTTGGTTGCTTAAGGCCCGTTTGGTTTCATTGCGGACCTTCTTTCCGTCAACCATGAGGCCGTCAAGGCGCTCGTCATAGCTAGCCACAACGACTGATGATGAACTTGCAGAAGACGTGCTTTCGCCTTGGCCGCAAGAGCACAGGAATGCTACGCACAGCAATGCCACGCAGAGGAAAACCGCACACAGCAATGCTATGCGCAGGAAGCTCGCGTGCACCATTGCGGTGCAAAGACCAAAGGCGCGCGGATGGCGGGTACTATTTTTTAGAGCATGCGCCACGTTGCGAGGGATTCCAGCCCGTCTTCCACTTCGGACTCAGGCGTGTCGGAAAGGGGTAAGGTGCCCAGGCGCAAGCCCGCTTCGTCCTTGACCAGGATAAAGCCGCCAATACCGCTCGTAGGCTGGTAGGCGCGTGCCATACCGCCGTCGATACAGATAAGCTTGCCACCGCACTTCACGGGGTCTTCGCCGTCCTTCACCTTTACAGGCACATGGCCACATACCACGCGGCTTGTTTCGGGGTCCATACCGAAGTCTTCGAAAATAGCTGCTGCGGTTTCGGGGTTTTCCAGCAGCTGGTAGAAGGGGTTTTTAATTTCGGTACGCAGCTTCTTGTCTTCGAGCTGGTAGAGTTCAAAGGTTGCCATCTTGCTTTTGGCAAACAGCGGCGACGCCACGCCCAGCCACAGGTACCACAGCATGTCGGCACCCTTCTTTTGCGCTTCGGGGTCGCTGGCGGTGAAGGCGTCGCGTACGGCGGCGTCCACCGCGTCGAAGA
>CAJOJB010000083.1 GCA_905234635.1 uncultured Eggerthellaceae bacterium
TAACCGTGGATAACGCTTCAGCGCCCATCGCCTGCAAACCCATAAGCGATGGATGCTGACGCAAGAGGAATACGGCCACCAGACAGTCTATGCTCACCAAAAGAATGGCAGCTATAACCAAACACACACGCCAACCAACAACACCAATAATGGCCGTAAAGACAGGGCTGTACATCATGCCGAACACGCCCACCATGGCAAAAGCAATACCAATATAGGTACCTTGGCGCACCGCAAACCAGTTATTGATAGCAATGGGGACGAGCACAGTGGAACAAAGCGGGAAACCAAGACCACATACTATGCCGGCCATCCATACCATGGGCACCGCAGGAAAGGCGGCGAGGGCCACATAGGAAAGTGCCATCACGCAGGAAAAGACGATAACGGTTACCCGCATGGACCTGCGCAAAAGGCGGTCGCCTATGGCACTCGAAATAACGGCAGCGGCGGCAGTAAAGGTAAAGTAGATGCTTACTTCGGTCACGCTGCAACCAAAATAAGCCACCATGGGGGCAATGAACACGCTAAAGCTAAGCATGGGAATGGTAAAACCCGAACCCACTAATAAACAGCAGGCTACAAGCACGGCCCAATGACGCATGTGAGACGTCTTTTGTATGATTCCCCCTCTATGCAGAAAACGTGGCACATATTATAAATGAATTGTATCGATAGACTCACCGTGGACGGGCCTGGTGTCCACAGCGCAATGTAAGCGGTAACATATAGGCAGTCTAAAGAAATGGGTTTTATGCAGGCTGAAGCTATACGCCAAGAAATATGCGAAGTAGGCAAGCTGCTCTACGAACATAAACTCGTTACTGCAAGCGAAGGCAACATTTCGATGCGTCTTAACAATGGCGAAATACTTATAACCCCGTCGGGCGTATGTAAAGGGCGCCTGGAACCTGCCATGCTCGTGCGCTGTATGTCCGACGGCACGGTGTGTACAGACGACACGTCGGGGTATACCCCTTCTTCCGAGATTGGCCTCCATCTGCGTATTTACCAGGAACGCTCCGATGTAGCTGCGGTCGTGCATGCCCATCCGCCCATTGCGACCGCCTTTGGCGTGCTGCATAAAGCACTGGATGGCCGCTATCTGCCCGAAGCCTTAATGGGTGTTGGCGAAGTACCCGTATGCGACTATGCCCCGCCTTCAAGTGCAGGCGTGGCAGACAACATCATGCCCTTCGTCCATGACCACAATGCAGCACTCATGGCCAGGCACGGTGCCGTCAGTTGGGGCAAAAACCTCTGGCAGGCCTTTGACTATATGGAAGAGCTTGAACACATTGCCCGCATTTATGCTGCCGTAGAACAACTCGGTGGCGCCGAAGTATTCGATGGTGAAGAGTTAGGTCGTCATGAGTAGTACCGCGCACACCATGCCGGGGACAACTTCCCTGCCCGAATCGGTTGCTCTGCGAGACGACAAGGCAGCGGTGCGCATTGTGGATCAAAGGCTTCTACCACAGGTTTTGGAAACAATTGACCTCGACAATGCCCAAGACATGTGGGACGCCATCTTCCAGCTGAAGGTTCGTGGGGCACCAGCCATCGGAGTTGCGGCGGCATGGTGTTATTACGTCCTGGCACGCCAGGCAATAGAAGCTGCCCAAAGCATGCAAGACTTGCGCACGAGGCTTGCCGAAAACGCGCGCTACCTTGATTCTTCTCGCCCTACGGCGGTGAACCTTTCCTGGGCACTCGCGCGCATGGAAGCCGCGGCAGACCAATTCGCAGCCTCGCATGCTGCTGCAAGCCCAAGTGATATCATCCCCGTCCTTGAAGCAGAGGCCCAATCCATCCACGACGAAACGGTTACAGCGTCAAACGAAATCGCACGCCTAGGAGCCAGCTTACTTGAAGACAACTGGGGTGTTATCACTCACTGCAACGCCGGTCCGTTGGCATGTCTGGGCTACGGCACTGGCCAGGGGCCTTTCTATTACGCCCACGACCAGGGCATGAAACTTCATGTTTACGTCGACGAAACGCGACCCTTGCTCCAGGGCGCACGCTTGACCGCCTTTGAACTTACGCACGCGGGCATCGACACGACGCTTTTGTGCGACAACATGGCCGCCCAGCTTATGCGCGAAGGGCGCGTCCAGGCTTGCATGGTAGGTTGCGACCGCGTGGCTGCAAATGGTGATGTTGCCAACAAGATTGGCACGAGCGGCTTAGCCATTTTAGCCAAGCACTACGGTATTCCCTTCTACGTGCTCGGGCCTACATCCACCATAGACTTAAACTGCACAACGGGTTCAAACATCGTCATAGAACAACGCGACGGGAGCGAAATATCCGACTTGCATTTTGCCCAACCCATGGCACCTGCGGGCATAGCGTGCTACAACCCCGCCTTTGACGTATGCGACCACAGCTTAGTAAGCGCCATCGTGACCGAACGAGGCATTTGCCGCCCACCCTTTGAGGAAAGCATCGCTGCTTTATTTGAAAGCTAGGCCTGCAAAAAGCCTGGTGCTGGTTAGACAGATTACGCGGCTGAGCTGCTTGCGTCTTGGACCGAGGAATCTTCGGCGTCTGCACTTGATGTTTCGGCTACCTGCGATGAACTTGAAGCCTCAACAGCCTGCGACGAACTTGACGGATCTTGCAACAGGGGTGCCGCAAGCGTACCTGAACACGCTGCGCAGCCCTGCAGCATGCCGAAGATAAATGCGGCCGCAAAAAACAGAGCCAGGATGGCATATTTCAAAAACTTGAAAAGGTTTTTGCGGGCAGCAGCCTTCTTTTCCGCTTGGTCATCCACCGTCTGGTCGGGCTGGTCTTGCCCTTGGTCTACCGTTTGCACAATGGGCGTAGGTTCGGGCAAGTTAATCTGGTCGGGCGTTACCGCCGCAGCACCGGTTGCTACTGCACCAGCAAGGGCAGCGGCAACTACCGTTTTGCCTGCTGCGTCGACCGTGTCTTTCATGCCGTCTATGGGGTTTATGCCCCCACCGCGAACATTCAACATGTCGCCCGCACGTTCAGACGCATGCGAACGCGATTCAGCCTGCTCGTTGTTTTCAGAATTGGGAACTACCATTTACTTTTCCGCTTCCACGTGAACGGCCTGTTCTTTACCACCATAAATCTGGCGCAACCTTGGCTTTTCGATTTTACCCGTCGCATTGCGGGGCACTTCCGCAAACACATAGGCACGGGGACGCTTATAGCGCGGCAGGGCTTCGCAGAACACGCGCATGGCATCTTCGGTGCATTCCATGCCAGGCTTCAATTCGATAACCGCCAGGGCAATTTCGCCGCGGAGTGGACCAACGAGGTCGTCCTTCACGCAGGCGTTACCACGAAGATAGTCTTCAACTTGCACGGGGTAAATGTTTTCGCCACCCGTGATAATAACGTCCTTTTTGCGGTCGACCAGATAAATGAAACCGTCCTTGTCCACTTCGGCCATGTCGCCCGTATACAGCCAACCGTCACGCAGGGTTTCAGCGGTCGCTTCGGGGTTTTTGTAATAGCATTCCATGACGCCGCCGTCGCCGCGCAGGCACAGCTCGCCCACTTCGCCGCTTCCAGGTTCAACGACGCTGCCGTCTTCCTTACGCACTTCGGCTTCCCAACCATGACCAGCCACGCCAATGGCTCCTACGTGATCGATGTTTTCCACGCCCAGGTGCACACTGCCCGGCCCAATGCCTTCGGAAAGGCCGTAGTTTGTGTCATATTCATGATTGGGGAATTGCTTGAGCCAGCGCCTAATAAGGCTGGGCGGAACGGGCTGCGCGCCAATATGCATAAGACGCCACTGGTCTAGCTTGAGTTCTTTAATGTCCACTTCGCCCGAGTCAATGGCGTCCAAAATGTCTTGAGCCCAGGGCACAAGCAGCCACACAATAGTGCACTGTTCTTCGCTGATGGTACGCATAATCCATTCAGGGCTCACCCCGCGCAAAAGAACGGTCTTAGCGCCCACGGTCAGGCCGCCCATCCAATGCATTTTCGCACCGACATGATACAGCGGCGGAATGCACAAAAAGTTGTCTTCACGAACTTGACTATGATGAACCTGTTCGGTAATAGCCGCGCGCATGAGGCTTGAATGCTTGTGCAAAATAGCCTTAGGGAAACCCGTCGTGCCGCTACTGAAATAAATAGCACCCAGGTCGTCGTCGGTAATTTCGATAGCTGGTTCTTCCTTGCTAAAGTGGTCCACATGGTCGTGGAAGCTCGTAGCATACGCAGGACATTCGTCGCCCACATAATAGATGCGTTCAAGCTTAGGCATTTGGTCGAGCACTTCGTCCACGCGCTCGGTAAATTCGGTACCAAAAATAAGCGTGTCCACGTCGGCCAGGTCGACGCAATACTGAATTTCTTCAGCGGTGTAGCGGAAGTTAAGAGGCACGGCGATGGCGCCCGTCTTGAGCGCGCCCATGTAAATGGGAAGCCATTCCAAGCAATTCATGAGCAAGATGCCCACTTTGCTTTCCCGCTTCACTCCCGCATTAAGCAACATGTGAGCAAAGCGATTTGAAAGGTCGTTAAAATCACGCCAGGTCATTTCGCGGCGGTAGCGCTTCGCGGGGTCCGGTTCGACCAAGTCGTATTCACGCCAACTACGCCCGTGTTCTTCGCGCGTTTGGGGGTTAACTTCCACCAGCGCAATGTCGCTGGGGAATAGTTTCGCGTCGCGTACTAAAAAGTCGGTAATGGGCATGTGTTCTCCATTCACGTTTTTGCTGTTCGTATACAGTTTTTTGCGTGAAACAGTATAGCGTAAAAGGTTCACCTATATGACCTAGAGGCACCGTCTTAACTGTTCACGACACGGAACTTAGGGAACAAAAACCTGGAGTGCCTGGGGGCACATACTAATGTCGAATTCGGAGCCCGTAATCTTTTCGCCTTCAGACTGAGCTGGTGGCTCTACGTCAAATCTGATATTAATCTTTGAAGCGCGTTCGAATTTTACGCCGCGCAACTTGGTGTGCTTACCGTTCTTCGCACGAGCAAAGGCAGCAACTGCGCGCGGGACCGACCATTTGCCTTCAGCGTAGCAAATGTCAAACATGCCATCGGCAGGGTCGGCGTCGGGACAAATTTTAAATCCGCCACCATAGGTAGGTCCTATCTGAACGGCAAACATAATGGCCGTGGTATCGATACTGCGTTCATCGTCGAACGTGGCTTGCACATGGTGATGGTCCAGATGATGTAAGAGCTGGTCTATACCCACTTCAAAATAAAGTGCCCCGCCCGTCTTCTTGGTATGATGACGCGCTTCAACCGTGCCCAAGGCAATGGCGGCATCCAGGCCAAAAGACAAAGTTTCAACAAAGTATTCATCGTTCACTTTACCCACATCGTACGGGCGTGTTTGGGCCACAAGCAACTGATGGCAGGCTGCTTCAACGTCTTCAAGCATGCCAATGGTGCGCGCATAGTCGTTGCCCGATCCGACAGGAATAAGGCCAAATGCCGGGCGATTCTTTTCGTCAATCTGCATAAGGCCGTTAATGGTTTCATGAACGGCACCGTCGCCGCCTATGGTAATAACACTGGCATATTCGCCCGCCACACCAGACGCCAAAAAAGTCGCATGACCAGGGGCGGTCGTTTGAACCACGTCCACGTTCACCGCACCAAGTTTTTCGCGCAAAATATGGCGCGCATAATACGACGCCCGCTCCGCTTCGCAACGCTTGGCGGCAGGGTTAACAATAACGAGTATTTTCCCTTGACGAATATCCATATTCTCACTTTAGGGCATCACGCCGAACTGTGATGCAACGATGCCTGCAACAACAGAAATGATAGCAATAACTGCAATAATCTTGAAAGTTGTTGCACTAGTGTCATTTTGCGCAGGATTCCCTGAAGGGCGCACTTCGAGCAGGTCCTTCGTAGCGCCGCTGATGGTATCTGGCGGTTGCCCCAGCTTACGGTAGTTGCCGTATTCTTGCGATTCGCCTGTTTGTTCCCATACGTTTTCTTGTTGGCCTTGGTCGTCCATAAAACCATTCTACAAGCTGAAACCCAGGGCTGTGAAAACAAGTCCAAAGAAAACACCGACCGCCAGCAAAAGCGCGACCACCATAAAGTTTTCGCGCATGCGTCTATTGGTACGGAACAGCACAAGCAGGCCAATGCCCGCCGAAACGAGCAGGCCAGCCATGGTGGCCCCAAAGCCCAGCGTTCCTTCCAGATACAGTTCCGTAATAATAACGCTGGCCGCGCAGTTGGGAATAAGACCCACAAGGGCGGAAGCCACAACGGAAAGCTCTGGATTTGAAACCAGGAAGAGCGAAAACGTCGCCTGCCCCACCACTTCCACAATGGCCGTGAGCGCCAGGCTAACCAGGAAAATAAAGACCGTAACTTGCACGGTATGGTTAAAGGCGCTGCGCACAATGCCGCCTTCTTCGTCGTGGCAATGGCAGTTGTCGGCTTCACAGAGTTCATGGATGTGCAGTTCGCCCGAAGCATTGCGGCGCAAGATGTAGGCCGCCGCATCGATAGCGAAACCGGCAAGCATGCCAACGATTACTTTGATGCCAAGGATTTTGAGAATAAGCGTAGGCTCCACCTGTTCGGCAATCATGATGGGAAGCATTTCGTCGGACGTTGCCAAAAAGACCGCAATGAGCGTGCCCAGGGTAATAACGCGGCCTGCATACAGCGTTGCCGCCGCGGCCGAAAAGCCACACTGGGGGAAGGCGCCGAGCAAGGCGCCAATGAAAGGCCCTGCGTGCCCTGCGCGTTCTACCGCTTCAGCCGTCTTGTCGCCCGCTGCACGCTCGAGCGCTTCCATGGCCAGGTAGGTCACGAACAGGAAGGGCACGAGCTTCGCCGTGTCGATGAGGGCGTCGAGCACTATGTCTAGAACTAATTCCATGAACGCGTAATTGTAGCAGACAGCAAAGAAGGGCTGCCTTTTTGCTCTTGTACTTTTAGGTCGGTGTAAGGGCTAAGATGGGAATGCCTTTTGCGATGTCGCGACCTTGTACTCCCAGGTTGACGTAGTGCGAGCAGGAATTCCCAAACGCACTGTCTGAACACTACTCCTGTTAATCGCGAAGCGATTCTTTAAATGCATGAAGCAGCGCAGCGCATGAAAGAGGCCCTCGCTTGAGGGCCTCTTGAACAGCGGAGCGGCTGTGCGATTTGGGAATCCCTGTCGCACTACATCATACCGCCCATACCACCACCCATGGCAGCCGCAGCAGCGGCAGCAGCAGCCGCGTCAGATTCCTTCGGAATCTCGTTTACGGTTGCGTCGGTGATAAGGATAAGGGTTGCCACTGAGGCAGCAGACTGCAGGGCGATGCGGGTAACCTTTACGGGGTCGTTCACGCCCATCTTGATCATGTCACCGTATTCGCCCGTAGCGCAATTCAGGCCTTCGCCCTTCTTCAGGCTCTTGACCTTTTCAACGACAACACTGCCTTCAAAGCCAGCATTCTGAGCAATGGCGCGCAACGGTGCTTCCATGGCCTTGCGGACAATGTCGATACCAATTTCTTCGTCCTTGCCTTCAGCTTCAACCTTGTCGAGGGCAGGCAGGGCATTCACAAGCGCAACGCCGCCACCAGCAATAATGCCTTCTTCAACGGCAGCGCGGGTAGCCTGCAGAGCGTCTTCGATGCGGCTCTTCTTTTCCTTGAGTTCGGCTTCGGTTGCAGCGCCCACCTTGAGCACAGCCACGCCACCAGAAATCTTGGAAAGGCGTTCCTGCAGCTTTTCACGGTCAAAGTCGGAGGTAGTGCGGTCGATTTCAGCCTTAATCTGCTCAACGCGTTCTGCGATGGCCTTCTTGTTGCCAGCGCCGTCCACGATAAGTACGCTGTCCTTGTCCACGCGCACCGTCTTGGCGGTACCCAGCATGTCGAGCGTAGCGTCGGCCATGGTCAGGCCCAGGTCCTTGTCGACTACCTGACCACCCGTCACGATGGCGATGTCTTCAAGGATGCGCTTGCGGCGGTCGCCAAAGCCGGGGGCCTTGATGGCAACGCAGTTAAAGGTGCCGCGCAGCTTGTTCAGCAAGATGGTTGCGAGGGCTTCGCCTTCAACGTCTTCGGCAACCAGCAGCAGCGGACGACCCATCTTCATAACTTCTTCGAGCAGGCCAACCATTTCCTGAATGTTGGAAACCTTCTGGTCGGTCAGCAGAATGTAGGGATCGTTCAGGACGGCTTCCATCTTTTCCATGTCGGTTGCCATGTAAGGAGAAATGTAGCCGCGGTCGTACTGCATGCCTTCTACGTGTTCGAGTTCCATGCCAAAGGTCTGGCTTTCTTCCACGGAAATGGCGCCGTCAGTGCCTACCAGGTCCATGGCTTCAGCGATCTTTTCGCCAATTTCAGCATCGCCAGCGGAAATGGTGCCCACGTTGGCAATCTGTTCCTTGTTGGAGATTTTCTTTGCGTCCTTAGCGATAGCTTCAACGATGGCGTTAACACCTTTCTGAACGCCACGGCGAATACCCAGGGCGTCGGAACCGGCGATGGTAACGATGGCGTCGGCCAGCAGGGTTGCGGTGGTGGTGCCGTCGCCAGCAGCGTCGTTGGTCTTAACGGCCGCTTCGCGCACGAGCTGAGCACCCATGTTTTCTACGGGATCTTCTAGTTCGATTTCGCGAGCAACAGTAACGCCGTCGTTGGTTACGAGCGGTGCGCCATAGCTTTTTTCGAGTGCCACGTAGCGACCCTTGGGGCCAAGCGTTACCTTAACGGCGTCGGAAAGCTTCTTGACGCCTGCAGCAAGCCCAGAACGAGCATCTGCATCAAACTTCACATCTTTTGCCATCTTGTATTCCTTTCAACGTTTCGTTGTTATTACTAAAACAGGTTTAGTTTGGCGCGTGCGATAGGCCCGACTGGCGTACTGAGCGTACTTGGTACGCGCAGAGGAGCACGGAGGGCCTAGCGTGCCGTCAAACTAGGCCTGAACGGCGTAAATGTCGTCGGCGCGCAAAATCATGACAGTTTCGCCGTCAACGTCGATTTCGGTTCCACCGTATTTGCCGTACAGCACGCGATCACCCACCTTTACGGGAACAGGGATGGTTTCGCCGTCTTCGGTTACGCGACCATCGCCCACAGCGAGTACCACGCCCGTGGTCGGCTTTTCCTTGGAACCGCTGGAAAGCAGCAAGCCACCCGCAGTTGTTTCTTCAGCTTCATCCTGCTTGACGATAACGCGATCGCCCAATGGTTTCAGGTTCATGGTTGTCTTCCTTTCTAAGAGGAGCCTTTTGGCTGCCTTTGTACCCGTAAGTAAAAACGAGCACTCACAAAACTTGAGTGCTTGAAAGTCATGTTAGCACTCTAGCGCTTAGAGTGCTAAATCTTCACATTCTTGTTACTTTTTTGGGAATTTGGGGTCGGAGGATTTTGTCCCAAAAATGGGAAAAATCCTCCGACCCCAAATTCCCAAATTCCCAATTTATTTCTGGCCAGGTTGGACGAGACCGTTTTCGTAGGCTTGAACAACCAGCTGGGCACGGTCGTGAGCATCAAGTTTGGCCATGATACGCGCCACGTGCGTCTTGACCGTTGCCGGCGAAATAACCAGGTCTTCAGCAATTTCTTCGTTGGTCTTGCCGTGGGCGATAAAGGTCAGAATTTCGCGTTCACGCTCGGTTAGTACCGCGAAGGATTCAGTGGCCGCAATTTCCTGGGCACGCGTTTCCACAAAAGCTTCAATGAGTCGACGCGTAATAGAGGGCTGAATAAGTGCTTCGCCTGCAGCCACCGTACGGATGGCGTGAGCAATGTCGTCGGGGTCGGAGTCTTTCAGCATGAAGCCGCTCGCCCCTGCCTGCAGGGCGTCGTAGACATATTCGTCAATGTCGAAGGTGGTCAGCACCAGCACGCGCGTATTTTCCAGGGCCGGGTCAGCCACAATTTTGCGGGTCGCTTCGATACCATTTTCAAGCGGCATACGAATGTCCATAAGCACCACGTCGGGTTGCAGGACGCGCGCCTGGTCGTAGGCAGCCAGGCCATTGTCTGCTTCGCCCACCACCTTAATAAAGTCGTAAGACGACAAAATGAGCTTGAATCCATTACGGACCAAGTCCTGGTCGTCAACGATAAGCACCCGTACTTCTTCGCCTTCAAAGCGCGCCACGTCGGCCGCACGGGCAGCTTCTTCACTACGCGCGCGCAACTTCTGCTGGGCTTCGCGGTAATCTTCGTTATAGAGGCTGTCGCCACCAATGAGTTCTTCAGTCATGCTATTCCCCCGCGCTCTTTTCGTTAGCTTCATTCAAAGGAACGTCTGCTGTTATTGTAAAGCCCCCTTGGGTTCTATTGGAAGCCGAAAAATGCCCGCCCAAAACTCTTACACGTTCTTCCATGCCCTGCACACCATGGCCGCCCGAATTCAAGGAAGTGGCACCCTTGCCATTGTCTTCCACAGTCAGATGAGCAAAGCGTGCGTCGGACGAAAGAGCCACGCGCACCCACGACGCCTGGGCATGACGCACCGTGTTGGTAACCGCTTCGCGCGCGATACCAAAGAGGGCCACGTCCACATAGGCAGGCACGGCGTCCTTGTGGTAGTCTTCCACGTCGAGCTGCACTTCCAGGCCCGCTTCGCATGCATATTCTACCAGGTCATCAAGGCGATCGGTGCCCTGCGTAGGCGCCGTTTCCGCTTCCTGGTTTTCATTGCGAAGCACACCGATCATAGATCGAATTTCTTCCAGCGCACTTTTGGACGTGTCGCGCACCTGCACGATAACTTCACGCGCCGCTTCGGGATTGCGGTCAATCATCTTTTCTGCTGCGGCCGCCTGGATGCTCACCGCCGTAAGCGAATGGGCCGTAATATCGTGAATTTCACGTGCGATAGCCACGCGTTCTTCCT
>CAJOJB010000084.1 GCA_905234635.1 uncultured Eggerthellaceae bacterium
CAACCTCGCCTTCAAGCAACTTGGAAGTTACCATGCACACCATGGAATTGGCGCCAAGGAAATCGGCGGCGTCAGCTGCGCCACCCGCTGCAGCACCCAGTCCTGCACCGAGCAGAACTCCCAGCGGACCGCCCAGGATACCGACGAAAGAACCGACGATCATTCCTGTTGTGGTGTCGTCCGTGGCGTCGGTTGTGACGAATGAGTCCAGGAATTCCTCCCCTTCGCCTACGCGCTTAAGCAGCACCGCCTCTGCAACGGTGTAATTCTCACCAAAAGGTGCATAACGCAGTTCGGTAATTGTTTGGTAGCCTTCACTTTCAACCCGGAAAATTGCTGTGATAACGTTGTACATGCCACATTCCTTTCTCTCGGTCTTGCTATTTAATGGCGGAAACAAAAGCAGCAAGATCTTCGGGGGAAAGGCCGAAGTCGCTGTCGCCGCCACCGCCAATTGCCAACAGGCTGTAGCAGTAGTCGCCATCTGCCCAAATGGTCTTGGTGGCTTCCTGGTCGCGATTGCCCCAGCAAGTTACCGTAATGCCGTTAATGTCGGTTGTCCAAGTGTGCGCATATGCGTTGTAGTCGCCCGAAACATCACCTTCATTGGCAATGTCTGCCAAGCCCTTGCGTATAAACATTTCCACCGCAGCAACGGGGCAATGACATTCGGCAAGCCCTTCCATGTAGCTATATTCTGCCCAGGATTCATCCATAATGCCTAGGCTTGTTTCAGTTCCCACGGGGGTGCTAAAACTACCCACGCCAGCTCCGTCGGCGGCTTCTTGCGCACTTGCAGCACTTGACCAGGGGTTCGCCATGCCTGCCTGGCCTTCAGATGAAGCCGTGCCAGCTTCCGAAGCTGTGTCCGTGCCTTCAGATGTGCTTGCGCTTGGCTCGGCGCTGGCACTTGCGTCGGCACTCACAGAAGTCGCAGCGCTACCGCCCGACGCACATCCTGCTAATGCGAAAGCCGCTAAGGCGGTAATACATATGCCAAGAATTACTTTTTTCATTTTTACCTGTTTCAAACAAGGCATTTCGAACGTTTTGAATAACGTTATAGTAGAACAACTATTATCAGTCAAGTATGTCAGAGTATGCCAGGGGTCGGGATGCCAGTGCCAGGGGTCGGGTGATTTGACACACTAATCTTCCAAACGAGAGTTCTTCTTGAAACTTAGGACGAATGGGCATATTGTGCGTATAAAGTAATAAGCAAGAAGAAATCGCGCGTTAGCAATAATCCATTTCGGGTTTTATGCGCCCGCAAGCGGTACAAGGAGGAGTTATGAGCATCAAAGACTTTTTCCAGAAGGTAGACAGAGACAAGCTTGACGAAGCTATTGCCTCCGACAACCCCCAAGAAATGCGCAG
Source organism: uncultured Eggerthellaceae bacterium (assembly GCA_905234635.1). Taxonomy (GTDB): domain Bacteria; phylum Actinomycetota; class Coriobacteriia; order Coriobacteriales; family Eggerthellaceae; genus CACXMZ01. Next base: position 1,378 of record CAJOJB010000084.1, read on the forward strand.
CCTTGGCAAAGAATCCGGCATGACCTTAAGCGACGAACAACTCGACTATGTTGCTGGAGGCGTGGGGGCTGTCGCCTACGGCAGCGAAGCCGCCGACTTCGCCGAATCTTATGGAGTCTAATGACGGCATAGCCCGCGCCAAGGTGCACGAAATGAAGAGTCCTGGGCCAGGTAGGCTGCACGTCAGCGACGCGCAGGATGAAAGCGAGCCCGATGTTCCATCCGCTGACGAACTTTTCTGCGACGATGCGCTTGAGCGCCTGCAATGCAGCGAAGAGCTCGACAAGCTTGTTGGGAAGCTCCGTGCCCGCGAGCAAGACGTCGCCAGACAGGCAGAGCGCGCAGGGCAAGACGAGCTGCTTCGCTTCTATGAAGGAATCATAGCCACTGACCTTTCGGTAGCGGGCATTACGTTGCCCGACACCACGTACGACAGCACCGCGAGCCTTTTTGAAGCAGTAGTGGCGCTTCCTTTCACGCCGAAGAGCGCGCCAATCCGGCGCAAGGTGCGCGAAATAGCCCGCGTTGCAATGCTTCACGACGATGGGAGCTTGCGCGTACCCGAGCGTGCGGATGACCTCCATGCGCTCTGGGAACAAGCGATGATTAAAGAGCCCCGGTGGAGCGCCGACTTCCCCTCGTCAGACTTTCGCTCGAGCGATGTGGTGATACGTGGCGCGAAGCCAGAACGTAAGGTGGTGCACCGGTGCATGCCTGCCAGCGAAGTGCCGATTTGGCTCAATCGCCTTATCGGTTTGCTCGCCGACGAGCGCCTTGAGCCAGAGGTGCGCGCAGCTTGTGGGCTGTGCCTACACGACTGGATCCACCCCTTCCTCGACGGCAACGGACATACGGGCAGGCTGCTCATGATTACCGTGCTAGAAGCGCTTTATTCCCAGCCTACGTTGGTGTGTTTTGCACGCGAACTTGTGGTTCACCGCGCCACTACCATGAAGCTCTTTAAGCAGTTGCGCAACCGCGAATCCGACATAATCGACTTTTGTATTGGTCTACTCGGCCAACTTGCCAAATGCCAGATGCCAGGACAGATGCCAGGAGAAATGTCAGGGGTCGGGTGATTTGACACGCTAATCTTCCCAGTGTATGCTGCAGCTCCTGCCACCCGCATAAAGGAAGAGGGCCGGCGGGGGAATGGAAGTCTGCATTGGACGATGCTCCTATGCCAGGGGTCGGGTGATTTGACACACCAATCTTCCCAGTGCACGCTGTAGCTCCTGCCACCCGCCTAAGGGAAGAGGTGTAAGATGTCCAGAACACAACGGAAAATAAGCGAGGCCAACCTCTACCATGTGTTCGCGCGCGGTGTCGGGCGCCAGATGATTTTCGAAGACCACGAAGACAACCTTCGCTTCCTTGATCTATTGTCTGATTCTGCCGAAAAAGCCAATGGGTCGCTACTGGCATGGTGTTTGATGGGGAATCACTTCCATCTGCTGGCAAGAATGGAGATGCTGGAGCTTTCGAGGTTCATGAAACGCCTTGAGGTTGCCTACGCGCTCTACTTCAACTCGCGCTACGACAGACCAGGATGCCTTTTTCAGGGCCGTTTTGGAAGCGAGCCGATTTCAGACGATGCACAGCTGCTTGCTGCCGTTCGCTATATACACCTCAACCCTCAAAAGGCGGGAATCGCAAGGTTCGATGCCTATGAATGGAGTAGCTACAAGGAATATGCAGATGGGCCCAGTCTGTGTGAAACCGACTTCGTCCTGGGCATTGTCGGGGGTCGCGATGCGTTCAGGAGGCTGCACGAAGGTGGTGGCAGCGACGGGGTTTTTATGGAGTGCAACACCAGCGATGGCAAGGCCCGTGCTAACTACGTGAGCGACGCAGACATTAAAAGAATACTTGCTGGTCTGTTTGGAAAAGATTGGCGAACGGCTTTCCCTGCGGCGAGCAAGGGGCAACGCGACGATGCTCTTTGTCAGCTGAAGGAAAGCGGTGCTACAGTCCGCCAGATTTCGCGAATTACAGGGATTGGAAGAGGTATCGTGCAGAGGGCAAAAAGGTGAGCGGAAAATGTGTCAAATCACCCGACCCCTGACGCGGACCCTGACGCGCCGGACGCGCGCCTGACGCGCCCTGGTACAATGATTGATTAAGAGGTGAACACCGTGTCCACAAAGAAGTTTTCATTCGCCGTTTTAACTTTGTGCCTATGTGCCCTATTGGCTAGTTGCGCAGGTGGCGTTGCAGCACCTGTTGCGCCATCGGCTCATTCGACGCAAAGCTCCGCTGCTGAAGTGGCTCCTTCTTCTGCATCTTCGACAGAAAGTTCCGTTACCGAGGCGGCTGGCTCTTCAGCAGCGACTGGCTCTTCCGCATCGACTGCAGAAACATTTACCGCACCCGATGCGCCCCCCATGCTTGCAGACTGCCCCATTTCGCACAGCACCAACTCCGACGGCGTTTTTATCGAGATTTCGATTGAGGATTTTAACGCGCGAGGCTTCGCATTCGGCGACAGTGTGGACGTTACTTTTTCGAATGGCTACGAGCTTAAGGGCCTTCCTTATTACAACGGTACCCTTGTCGAGCCGGGTGAGCCCTTGCTTGTTGGCTTTCCGAACTACCCCTCCATTGAAGTAGGTGTGTTCTACGGCGAAGACCTTTGGGTGACAGCCGGCCTAACAGATGGCGACACTGCAACCGTCACGCTTGTCGAACCAGGTGCGTTCAAGGCCATCCAAGAGGCGCTCGACATCGCCTACACAGACGAGCGCGACGACTACCCGAGCGACGTTGCCTTTGCGAACTTCCGGGAGCTAACGGGTGGAAACCTAAAACCGGGCAAGTTCTTCCGTGGGGCATCGCCGGTGAACAATAAGCACAACCGGGCCGCCTACGCGAATAGCTTCATTGCCAATGCGGGCGTGAAAGTGGATTTTGACTTAGCCGACAATAACGATGAAATCGAAGAATATCTTGAAGAGGACGCCGAAGCGGGCGCCGACATTTCGTATTTCGAAGACCTCTACCGTGCGGGCAACGTAGTCGCAATTGACTTGAACGCCGCTTATAAATCTGAAGGATACGGCCAGAAATTGGCTGCTGGCCTGGTCGAACTCATGCAGCATGAAGGCCCTGTCTACATTCATTGCACCGCGGGCAAGGACCGCACCGGGTTTGTTTGTATGGTGCTCGAAGCGCTTGCCGGAGCCAGCTACCAACAGATTGTCGACGACTACATGATTACCTACGACAACTACTACCAAATCAATGCAGCCAATGATGCAGAAAAGTTCAACATCATCAAGGAGCAAAGGCTAGATAGCATGCTGCGCTACGTCGTCGGGGCCGAAGAAGGTGCCGACCTTACAAGCGTTGACCTTGCCGACAGCACTCGCAACTACCTGGAATCGACAGGTATGACCGACGAACAAATTGACCAGCTAACGGCTTACCTCTGTGCGTAACGCCCAAAAGCTGACAAACGGCTACGACCCTTTTGTCACGTTTTTGTCACAGCTGAAGAATGTGTCAAATCACTCGACCCCTGACACATCCTCTTCCTGACATTCGTTGCGTTCAAGTGCTTGCCGGCGTGCCGAATACGCTGCAAGACCTGCCGCCGCTGCGCCCAAAACTACCGTAACTGGTCCGATGGGTATGTCGTCACCTGTCGATGTAGTTTTTTTGGCGTTGCTGTTTCCGCTGGCCGTGCTCGGTTGCTTGGAACTGCTGCTGTCGTCCGAAGAACCTTCGTCGTCCGAAGAATCGCTTTCCCCACCGTCATCGTTATCCTTGCGGCGCACAG
>CAJOJB010000085.1 GCA_905234635.1 uncultured Eggerthellaceae bacterium
CCATCCGCAACCTTCAGCATTCCTGGGACGGCAAGCATGGCCCGAGCGCAGCCCACATGGGTTTTGCGCGCGCGGCTAATGTGCTCGAACAGAATGCCTTGTGCCTTTTCGGGACCTGTGAATTTACGCGTTCGGTGGCAGCGCGCATGTCAAACCTGGCCTTAGCCACCAGCCCCACATCAAAAATCGTAAGCGCCGATTCTTTGCTTGTGGCGCCTGATGAAAACATGCTGCTCGTTCATATTGTGTTGCCCGGGGGTAATTCCGACGAAAAAGCCCCGCTGGTCGTCTTCGATGAAGAAGATAATTTTGCCTTGCGCCTCCGTTCGGCCATTGCAGCCGCAACGGGTAAACCGCGCCGCATTGCCATTCAGCTTCCAGGGCAGCAATGGGAAGACGCGGGCGAAGGGCGTTCGGCTCAGCATTATGCAATCACGCTTCTCGATGCGCTTTGTACCGCGCTTGAAACCGAAGGGTAGGGAAACTTATGGATGTAACCGCAATCGTGCTGGCCGCAGGCGCTGGAACGCGTATGAAGTCCGAAAAGCCCAAGGTGGTTCATGAAGTGTTGGGCAAACCGCTCATTCGTTGGGTGGTCGACACGGCACGACAGGCGGGCGCTGAACAGATTATCTGCGTGCTTGGCCATAAGCGTGAACAGGTCGAACCTTTAGTGGCCGACGACACGACTGTCGTGGTGCAGCTTGAACAAAAGGGTACGGCCGATGCCGTGGCAGTATGCCGTACGGCAGTTTCAGAAAGTGCCAAGTCGGTGCTTGTTCTGAATGGCGACTGTCCCCTTATTACTCCGCAAACCTTAAAAGAGCTGGTTCGCGCACGCGAGGCAAGCAATGCAGGCGTGGCGGTGCTCACTATGGAAGCACCCGACCCCCATGGCTAGGTCGCATCATCCGTGACGTTGGTGGTATGGTCGAACGCATCGTGGAACAGAAAGACTGCGACGAAGTGCAGGACGCTATCACCGAATGCAATTCAGGCTTTTACTGCTTTGACGCCTCCATGCTCTTTGATGCCCTTGCCAAGGTCGACAGCAACAATTCTCAGAATGAGTTCTATCTTACCGACGTTATCCAAATTGCGCGCGAAAGCGGACGTGCTGCCATTGGCGTGAAAGCCGAAGATGCCGACGAGTGTCTCGGGGTTAATACGCGCATTCAACTGGCCGAAGCGACCAAGATTTTGCAACTGCGCATTAACCACGCGCATATGCTCGACGGCGTGACCATTGTCGACCCTAACCAGGCTTGGATTGGGCCCGACGTGGTGTTTGAAAACGACATCGAAATTTGGCCGCAGACCTTCTTGGCGGGGCGTACCCATATTGGCGAAGGTACGGTTATTGGTTATAACAGCCGTCTTATCGACACCGAAGTGGGCGCCCAGTGCAATATCTATGAAACGGTTGCCGTGGATGCAGTTATTGAAGACGGCTGTGTCTGTGGGCCGCGTGCTTACCTGCGCCCAGGGGCTCATCTGTGCAAGGGTGCCAAGGTGGGCACTCACGTTGAAATTAAGAAGTCGGTTGTGGGTCCTGGTTCGAAGGTGCCGCACCTGTCCTATATTGGCGACGCCACGATTGGCGAAGGGGTCAATATTGGAGCAGGCACCATCACGTGTAATTATGATGGCGTGAACAAACACGCAACGGTCATTGGCGACAATACCTTTATTGGGAGCGACACCATGTTGGTTGCGCCGGTAAGCGTTGGTTCCGACGTGGTCGTTGGTGCGGGCTCGGTTATTACCGATGACGTGCCCGACGGGGCGTTAGCCCTTGGTCGCGCCCACCAGGTTGTGAAAGAAGGGTATAAAGAATCCCACGAAGCTTAAGCCGCATAAAAAGTGGAGTAAGCTGCATAGAGAAGCCAATAAGGCACAGTTACATCTAGAAGGAGCGCGCAATGTCAGAACCAATTCAGATGACAAAAACCTTGGCAGTCTTTTCGGGTTCGGCGAATCCTGAACTGGGCAACCAGATAGCGGAAGAGCTGGGGATTTCCCTGGGAAACGTTAAGCTTGAAAAATTTGCCAATGGTGAAATTTACGCGCGCTATATGGAAACCGTTCGTGGTGCCGACGTGTTCATTATTCAGTCGGTGGCGGGCGAACATGTTAATGACACACTTATGGAATTGCTTATTATGGTGGACGCTGCCAAGCGTGCTTCGGCCCGTACCATTACGGCTGTTGTTGCCCACTATGGTTATTCGCGTCAGGACCGTAAAGCAGCAGCGCGCGAACCCATTACGGCTAAGCTGGTGGCAGATTTGCTTACGGTAGCGGGCGTTACGCGCATTATTACTATCGACTTGCATCAAGGCCAAATCCAAGGCTTCTTCGATATGCCGGTGAACCATTTAACAGCACTCGATTTGTTAGCCGATTACTTTAAGTCAAAGAACTTTGATCCTGCGAACTTGTGCGTGGTTTCGCCCGACCTTGGTCGCGCCAAGGCAGCCAAAAAGCTGGCTGACATCATGGGTGCCGACCTGGCCATTATGCACAAGGGACGCCCCAAGCATAATCAGGCAGAAATTACCGCGCTCATCGGCGACGTGGAAGGCAAGATTTGCATCCTGAACGATGACATGATCGACACGGCTGGTTCGCTTGTGGCGGCTATTGACACCTTGAAGAACAACGGGGCCGACAAGGTTTATGCCTGTGCTACGCATCCCGTTTTTTCTGGGCCAGCTTACGAACGTCTCGAAAACGCCCCCGTGGAAGAAGTGGTGGTATGCAATACCATTCCCGTTCCGCTGGAAAGGCAAACGGGCAAGATCAAAGTCGTGAGTGTGGCGCCGCTGTTTGCGCGTGCTATCAATAACGTCTTTAGCAACGGCAGCATTTCCGTGCTTTTCGATCCCGACTTCGCGCTGTAGATTCCGCTGTTTTTTACGATCGAGGATTACAATCTTGTATTTGGTGGTAGGACTTGGCAACCCTGGGGAAGACTATGAAAACACGCGACACAATGCGGGTTTTCAGGTAGTCGAAGCGCTTGCCAAGGATGTAGGGGCAAATTACTGGAAAAGTGAATGTGGCGCCTTAACCGCCAAGGGTGTCGTGGCCGACGTCGACGTGGTTTTTGCTAAACCCATGGGCTTTATGAACGTGTCGGGTGGTCCCGTGAAGCAGCTGTGCGATGCCTACGGGGTGGAGGCCGACCACCTTATTGTGGTCCATGACGACCTCGATATCGAACCTACTCGTATTCGCGTGAAACTGGGTGGGGGTAGCGCTGGCCATAACGGGCTTAAGTCCATTACCGAAAAGCTTGGAACGCCTGAATACTTCCGTGTGCGCGTGGGCATAGGGCGCCCGCCGGGCCGCATGGAATCGGCCGACTATGTGTTGGCGCAAATCAAAAAGGGCGACCTTGACGACTTCGTTGCGTCGTGCGTGCAGGCCATTCGTGCCATTCCGTATCTTATCGAACACGGCCTTGAAGAAACCCAACAACAATTTAATTAAATAGTTCAAGCAACACTTCAGAGCAAATGAGTTCTGGATTGCTTTTCCCGACCGCTCTCGCTGTTCGTGAAAACAATTCACTGGATTGTTTTCACTCATGCGCTCCGCTTGGCGTTCGTTAACTATTAAAGTGCGAATTTCGCTCGCGAAATCCGCAGTATTTGTACTCTCGACATCGGAAAAAGCAATCTCAAACCCATTTACTATGTTGTAGAATACTAGGTGAAACATTTACTCGTACGCGTTAGGTATTTCTTAAGTGTCAGCACGCTTCTACATTAAGCCGGCGGAAAGCGCCGCTGTTGCCACATTGCAGCAACAGCTTGGTTTGCCACGCTTTATGGCAACCACCCTGGTGGCGCGCGGTATTACGGGCCCCCAGGACGCACGTGAATTCTTGGAACCCAGTCTCGACCGCGACTGGCTGAACCCCTATGACATACCAGGCATGCAAGACGTGGTTGACGTGCTTGAACGAGCCATCCGTCAGCAGCAACGCATTCTGGTTTTTGGTGACTTCGACCTGGACGGCCTTTCGGCCACCACCGTGCTTACCCGCGGTTTGCGCACCATGGGCGCCGACATCATACCCTTTGTGCCGCGTCGCAGCATGGAAGGCTATGGCATCACCGAAGCGGCCATCGAACGCTGCATGCTGCATAAGCCCGACGTTCTGGTGACGGTTGACTGTGGTATTTCTTGCCGTGACGAAGTGAAGGTACTCCAGCGCCGTGGTGTGGAAGTGCTTATTACCGACCATCATGAACCGGCTGAACTGGTACCCGAAGGGGTGCCCCTGTGCGACCCCAAGCTTGAAGAAGACAATAGCTGCGGCATGTTGGCAGGTGTGGGGGTAGCCCTCATGTGCGTTCAGGCATTGGGTTCGCGCTTTGGTCAACCTCATCTGTGGCGTGAAATGACCGACCTTGCCACCCTGGGGACCATTGCCGACCTCATGCCCATGACCGGCGCCAATCGCGCTCTGGTGGCCGACGGTGTGCAACGCATGAACGAAAAGCCGCGCCCCGCCATAAGCGCCCTGTTGGCTTCGGCAGGGGCAGGCGACAAACCTATTGCCGCCAATGCGCTTTCCTTCAGCATTATTCCGCGGCTTAACGCGGCAGGGCGCATGGGCGACGCACAATTGGCTCTTGACCTGCTGCTTTGCGATGACTTTGAAGAAGCCACACGCCTTGCGATAGAACTTGAAAACGTTAACGACCAGCGCCGCACCATCGAAGCAGAGTTGGTCGAAATTGCCAGTATGCAAGCTGAAGAAATCTATACGGGGCAGCGTGCCCTGGTGGTTTCGGGTGTGGGCTGGCATGAAGGCGTGAAAGGAATTGTGGCCAGTCGTTTGGTGCGCACCTATGGCGTGCCCGTGCTGCTGTTTACCATCGACGAAGACGGTCAGGCGCGCGGGAGTGGGCGTAGCGTGGGCCAGGTTAACCTTTTTAAGGCGATAGAGTCCTGCGCCGACTTGCTTACCCGTTTTGGGGGGCATGAAGCCGCGGTGGGCGTAACGCTTCCCGCGGTAAATCTTGCCGAATTTACGCGCCGCCTTTGCGCCTATATGGACGAACTGCCTGCCGATAATTTCCATCCGCGCATAGACATTGACGCGGTTGTTGACTTGAGCGACCTCAGCTTGGAAAACGTTAAGGCGCTCGACGCCATGGCGCCCTTTGGTCAGGAAAATACTTCACCTGTCTTTTTGGCCCAGGACGTCATGCTTTCGCGTTGTCGTGCGGTTGGTGCCGACAAAAACCATTTCTCGTGCTTCTTAACCAATGGGCGCGACGAAGTGGCAGGCATCATGTTCCACTGTTCCGACATCGACATGCTTATGAAGTGTTCCTGCATCGTCAATGTTGCCTTTGAACTCCAGGTTGATGAATGGCGCGGTCGCGAAACCGTAAAGGCCATGATCGACTACCTGGAACCTGCGGCCCCCTGTGCGGCCATGCAGGAATGGCTCGACCCAGAAACGTCGGCCTTTGTTGATAAACTCTATGCCACAAGTGATGCAGAATTGGCGGCAGACGAAGCGGTCACGGCCGAAGAAGAAGAGCTTGCCGAAATTGAACGTGAAGCAAATCGTGAAAGCTGGGCAACCAAGGCAGCGCAGGATCCGCAGGCTTTACGTACCGAAATAGTTAAGGCCTTTATTGGGGAAAGCCCCCTGTTGCCTGCACAGTTGGAAGTGTTGGACTGTTTGGAACGCGGCGAATCGGTTCTTGCCGTTATGGCTACGGGGCGGGGCAAGTCGCTTATATTCCAGGTACATGCAGCCATGCGCGCCTTGGCTTATGGGGAAGCAAGTTTGTTTGTCTACCCGCTGCGTGCCCTCATTTCCGACCAGGCATTTCATTTGCGTGAAGCCCTTGAGCCCTTTGGTGTAGTGGCAGAAGTGTTAACGGGTGAAACTAATCCAGAAGAACGTAGGCGCATCATGGCTGGGCTGGCAGACGGCTCGGTGGACATTGTCGCAACGACGCCTGAATAGGGTCGTATTCGCTTTGCCGTGGTGGACGAAGCTCATCATATTGGGCTTGCCAAAGCGGGTAATCGTCCAGCGTATGCCAGGCTCGGCGAAGCCTTCGTGCGCATGGGCAATCCCGTGGTGCTTGCACTCACGGCAACGGCAGGCCCCGACGTCACGGCAGGCATCGAAGCGCACCTTAAGACTTCGCGTCGTGTAGTCGATGGCACAACGCGTGCCAACATGGGTTTTGACGACCAGCGCAATTTAAAGAATCGCGAACAGTACCTGGCCAGCATTATTGCATCAGGTGAAAAAACGGTCATCTACGTGAATTCGCGCAGTGCTTCGGTTGCCCTTGCGCGCACCCTGCGCGAACAGGTGCCGCAGCTTGCTCCCCTCATCGGTTTTTATAACGCGGGGCTTAACCGACGTGAACGCAAACGTGTGGAAGAACTGTTCCGCAAGGGGACGCTTGCGGTGTTGGTGTCAACTTCGGCTTTTGGCGAAGGTGTCAACATTCCCAATATCCGTCATGTGGTGCTTTATCACATGCCCTACAACGAAGTTGAATTTAACCAGATGAGCGGGCGCGCCGGGCGAGACGGCGAACCGGCAACCGTACATGCCCTGTTCAGCGACGAAGATGCCCAAATAAACGAAGGCATCTTAACCGATGCAACGCCTAACCACGACACGCTTGCCC
>CAJOJB010000086.1:0-8078 GCA_905234635.1 uncultured Eggerthellaceae bacterium
CACGCGGCGTTGCTGCGTCAGGGTTGCCCCCATTGCGCAAAATTCCCCACTGCTGCCTCCCGTAGGAGTCTGGGCCGTATCTCAGTCCCAATGTGGCCGATCAGTCTCTCAACCCGGCTACCCATCGCGGGCTTGGTAGGCCGTTACCCCACCAACTACCTAATGGGCCGCGACCCCATCTTTCACCGCCGGAGCTTTCCCGGTACTAGCATGCGGAAGTACCGGAGTATTTGGTATTAGCACAAGTTTCCCTGGGTTATCCCAATGTGAAAGGCAGGTTGGTCACGTGTTACTCACCCGTTCGCCACTCTATAACCATCCGAAGATGGGTTAATCGTTCGACTTGCATGTGTTAAGCACGCCGCCAGCGTTCATCCTGAGCCAGGATCAAACTCTCCGTTTAAAAACAAGTTCTTGCGAACTTGCCACAAACAAAAAATTTGAAAATCTGGTTTAACGTCTATTCTTTTCGGTTCAATTTCTTGAACGAAGCGAATCGACGAGGTTTATCTAGCTTAAATTCATCTTTCGCAGTATCCGGTTTTCAAGGTTCTCATCAGGGGTTTTAGACCCTGATTGTTACCGCCCCCGAAAAGAAGCGGCAACTGGACATAATACCTAGCGCGCACAAGGGCGTCAAGAACTTTTTTGAGAAAGTTCTCTTCTCCACAATTCGTACATTTTAGGTGCGATTTAACGTTCGTTTGCGCTTAAAGCGCGTGGTGTATATCCCCTGTCCAAAGACAGCTTATACATATTAGTAAGCAGTAATAGAGTATGCAAGCATTAATTTGTATGCTCACACTTTGTACATGACTATAGGGCACTAAAGCATTCAAAGCCTTAGCAGATAGAAATATTCCGCAGGGTTTCTGGTGTAGCCTGGTTAGGCGAAGCGATAGTGCTTGCGTTTGCCGGCGGTGATGACGGCGCCTTGCAGTAGCGCAGGGTCAACGTTATAAGACTTCGCAGGCAGGGCTTCGTCGTTGACCTTTACCCCACCCTGGTCGATAAGGCGGCGTGCTTCGCCCGTGCTTGTTACCGCGCCGCAGTCAACGAGCAGCTTAGCCAAGTACACCAGGCCCTCTTCGTTAGGCGTCAGGTCGGCGGCGAATTCCACGATGTCCGCTTCGTCCACTTCCTTGTTCACAACCGTGCGCACAAAATGGTCTTCGGCCGCTGCGGCTGCTTCTTCGCCGTGGTAGGCCGCCACAATATTGCGTCCGAGCATGCGCTTGGTCTGGTTGGGGTCGGCTTCGCCTGAGGCAAGCGCAGCTTCAATCGCATCGACTTCGTCTACCGACAAGGTGGAAGCCAAGCGGAAGTACTTCACCAAGAGTTCGTCGGGAATGCTCATGACCTTGCCAAACATTTCGTTAGGTTCGTCGGTGAGACCAATGTAATTACCGATGCTCTTGGACATCTTGCGCACGCCGTCGGTACCTTCAAGCAAAGGAAGCGTGAGGCACACCTGCGGTTCCATGCCCATCTTTTCCATGAGCTCGCGGCCGGCCAACAAGTTGAACAGCTGATCCGCCCAATTCCACGTCGGCCTTTATTTCGACGCTGTCGTAGGCCTGGCACATGGGGTACAGAAATTCGTGCACCGCAATGGGTTGCTGACTGGTGTAACGGTTGTGGAAGTCATCGCGTTCTAAGATGCGCGCCACGGTAAAGTTGCTCGCGATTTTCAAGATGCCCTCAAGGTCTAAGGCGAGCAGCCAGTCGGCGTTGTGCACCAGCTTGGTTTTTTCAGGGTCTAAGATATTGAATGCTTGGTCGACATAAGTTTGAGCATTGGCAGCCACCTGTTCGGACGTGAGCTGCGGGCGCGTGTCGTTGCGACCAGACGGGTCGCCGATAAGGGCCGTGCCGTCGCCAATAATAAGCGTTACCGTATGCCCCAAGTCCTGGAACTGGCGCAGCTTGCGCAGCGGCACCGCGTGGCCCAAGTGAATGTCGGGCGCTGTGGGGTCCACGCCCAACTTAATGTTAAGGGGGCGGCCTTCCTTCAGCTTCTTGAGTAAAGCTTCTTCAGGAACGATTTCCGCCGTCCCACTTTTAATAATACGTAGTTGTTCTTCAGCACTAAGCATGTCTTTCCTACCTTTATATAGCGTATGCGAAATTCTAGCACAGCCGACAAAGTGTCTCATTTGGGACAGAGTGGAAACGAGACTTGGGAAAATATCCTCCTGGGAAAATATCCTCCGACCCCAAATTCCCATTTTTGGGAAAAATCCTCCGACCCCAAATTCCCATTTTTGGTTAGGAGACGCCGCGGAAGAGGTGGCCGGTGGTCGTGCCTTCGCGTTTGCCAATGGTGTCACCTGTGCGCAGATAAAGTTCACGCGCACGTACGGCACGTGCTACGGCATCGGTTGTTTCGCTCGTGTTCAGCAAAGTGGTGTCCACCATGAACGCAGAAATGCCGGCGCCCACCAGTGCGCCAGATCGAGCGGCACCGCGTTATACAGGTGGCTGCGCCCACAACAGTCGGTGACCACAGGCATTTCGAAACCCTTGCGGTCCTTCAAATAATGTGGGCTGGTGCGCCGCGGACAGGTTTCGCATTGCTGAGCACAAGGACCTTCCGCTTGGAGCAAGCAATGTTCGGTCACCATGAGTTCGGCGGCACCCGAAACAAACAGTCCAAGAGGCACTTCAGTTTCGTCTGCGATACGCTGAATTTGCCCGAGGGTAAGTTCAGGTGAAAGCCAAATGCGCGCAACGCCCATAGCTTCCAGCACCTGCGCCGTAAGCGCATTGGTTACAGGCACATGGGGACCCACCTCCACAGTAAAGCCCGCTTCAAGCCCGCGAAACACATCGCCCAGGCTATCGGCCAAGATAGTTTTACCATCCTTGGCATACTTCCACGGGTTGAATGTATGCGCCTGTTCGCGCGAACCCTCGATTGCATCGTGATTAATAGTAGGCAGGGCAATAACAACTTGCTTGGGATAACCCGCCTGGTCAACCGTTTGGCTGCGCTGCCCCGCTACGCTGGCTTCACCACGTTTGTACATAAAAAATGCCAGCACCGGCCTTCCGCGCCGCTCGAGCACAGCTAGCATTAGTAGCCCATGCGCAAACTTCAAGGGAAGGATTATTACGTGGCGCCTTGAACGCACGACCATGTTCGCGTTGCGGGTTTTCAGTGCATGCCGCACGTTCACTCCAGGCTTGGAGCATCTGTTCTTGAAGGGCCTGAGCTGCTTCGGCACGCAAGTGATGAAGCGTGGAAAAGCCCATGCCCACACCTTCATCCATATGCACGTCCAGAGCTTCAAGCCCAAATGGTGTAGTGCCAAATCGGTCGATATGGTCGCGCACGTCTTCGGCGCTTATGGCCTTGGTGCGCGCTGCTTCAACGACGGGGCCCTCCACTTCCACTTTGTGTGGGGACGGTACCCCTGTCCCACTTCCACCAGGTGGGACAGGGGTCCCGTCCCCACTCAGCGTCCTCAACACCAGCTTTGCAGGTTGGCCGATGTGCAGCTCTACGCTTCCCCGCACGGGAACACGTGGGTCTTGGGCGCTATCTTCAAAAGCAGCTTCAGCACTGCGCACGCGGAATACACGGTCACCCTTCCCAACGGGCTTGGTCACCACCAGGGCTACCCTATTTTCTTCGCGCGACTCAAGCGCATCAATTGTGTGAGCAAAGTGTCCTTTGTTCGTCCAGAATTCAATGACGTCGCCTACAACAAGCGGAGTTTCGCAGTCGACTTCCACCAATCCATCGTGCACAGCAGCAACGCGCCCTACACGCACGCCGCGATTATTGGGGCGCCCGTAACTCATCATGTCGGGGCCCGTTTCCCCCGTTAGATACGCCGTGGTAAAGCCCCGCGAAAAGGCTTCTTCGAGCTGCTGGCGCTCTTCAGGCAGGACAGTGGGGAACGGTACACCTGTCCCACTTTGCTGCGTAGAAAGTGGGACAGAAGAACCGTCCCCTTGTGGGACTTGTGGGACAAGGGTACCGTCCCCAAGGCAGTGGCGAGCAAGGCGGTCAAGCGCGGCGCGGTACACTGAAACTACCGCATACACGTATTCGGGCGACTTCATGCGCCCTTCAATCTTGAGCGAATCCACGCCGACCGCCGCTAACTGCGGCAGCAGGTCGATAGTCCACAAATCCTTGGGTGAAAGCAGGTGTTCACCAGGCACGTCTATAGGTTTGCGCACGGAAGCACTATGCAGTTCGTAGGGCAAACGGCAGGCCTGTGCACACATCCCACGGTTAGCACTACGCCCACCCACAAGCGAACTCATAAAACACTGGCCCGAATAGCAAACGCACAGCGCCCCATGTCCGAACACTTCCACCTGCATACCAAGACCATGAGCCACTTCGCACACCTGGGTAATTTCGGGCAAGGACATTTCGCGCGCCAAGGTAACCCGCGCAGCGCCCAAGGCAGCAGCCGCTTGCACGCCCGCCACATTATGGGTGTTCATCTGCGTGGAAATATGCACTTCAGCTTCAGGCAGAAGTCGTCCAATTTCAAGGGCAAGACCCACGTCCTGCACGATAAAGGCATCCACGCCTGCCTGCCAGGTATCGCGCACCAAATTCAAGGCCGCGTCAACTTCACTAGGCAGCACCACAATATTGGTCGTCAGATAAATACGCACACCGCGCACGTGAGCCCAGTCGCAAGCTTCGCGCAAAGTTTCGATAGTGAAATTGTCGGCGCCACGACGTGCATTAAAGTCGCCCGCGCCCAAATACACCGCGTCTGCGCCCGCGCGCACTGCGGCATGCAAACAGGTCATATTGCCCGCAGGTGCCAATAGCTCAGGAAGAAAAAAATGCCTGGAGCAAGAACTAACGATGGATTGAGCATCGGCTTCGGGCGCCAAAAAAACAGAGGCAGATGCCAAAGCAAAAGTCGCACTGTGTGATGCGGAATCCATAGACGCGAAATTGCCCGCGCTTTCGCCTATTCGTTGGCGAGCTGGGTAAGCAGGTCGTCGGCAGCGGTAAGCTTACCAACAGCCTGGTCATAAGAAGCCTGGACTGTCTTAAGCTTGCGATCGAACCCCGACTGATCAAGCGTTCCTGCAGAAACCTGTGTGTATAAATCTGCATAATCGTTCATGGCGGTATTGATATCGGTAAGACCCGCCACGTATGCGTCCTTTACCTCCACTAAAGACTCTGTAGGTTCGGAATTCGAAATACTGTCGACTATTTTAGATGCTTCAGTAGCAGCAGCCTTCATGCCCACCGTGTCGCCAGCGGCAACCGCCGTTTGGAATTGAATAAGCACTTCGTCGAGTTCACCAGTTTTGGTATTCAACAAAGCCATGTATTGACGGTTTTCCACAGCATGTTCGTCGGTAGACATTCCCGCAGATTGTACATTGCACCCAGCCAAGGCGCCCAAAAGAGCACACATAGCAATAAAAGCAAAGGTCCTTTTAATTATTTTATTTGTTGCAAGCATAATCACTTTTCCCTTTATGCAAATCGCCTTAAGCGAGATTGTTATTCTTAGGCAGCCTTATCCGAATCATTTGCCGGACTCGGTTGGGAATCGTTCGAATCTCCAGATCCTGCTTCCGGTTCAGGAGCTGCTTCTGGTTCAGGCGCTGCTTCTGGTTCAGGCGCTGCGTCTGGCTCTGACTCAGGTTCTGTCAATTGTTCTAGCCCGCGCTCCTTCATTTTTTCGTACGAATCATCCGCCACATCTGGCGTATCGTTTTTGATTGGGTCGACGGTAGGTTCTATGTCTTCCTTCTTTTCTTCTTTCGGTTCCTCAACTGGCGCACTGTAATACGAACTTGCTCCATAGCCAGAAGTAAGCGTCTGTAATTCAGAAGACGTTAACGTCCTGTACACTGGCGCGCTCGCACCTGCCATGGGGAACTCTTGCGATTCCAGGCCCGAAAGAGCTGGCTCAATGAAATAACGGAAGGCGCCTGCTGCGGTGTAGCCTGCATACAGACGACGCTCTTCGCGTGTTCCTAGCCAAATGGCAACCGAATACTGCGGAGTAATACCAACAAAATAGCTGTCGTGCCAGTCTTCGGACGTACCAGTCTTACCAGCTAAAATGGTACCATTCCAGGGGTTGGCCTCTGTGCCAGTGCCATTTCTGACTACGCCTTCCATAACTTTTTCGGCAGCGTTGGCCACTTCGGGACTGATAACACGTGTACCGGTTGTGTCTGGTTCAAAAATGGTATTACCGTTTACATCTTCAATCTTCATAACCGGCACTGCATCGTGACGGACACCGCCCGATGCAATAGTTGCATACGCCGTAGCCATATCTTTGCAGGTAACTGCTTCAGCACCCAAAGTAATAGACTGGTAGCCCATGAGTTCGGTTTCGACGCCCAGGCGACGTGCCATCTCGGCAACTTTTGCAGGGGTAATAAGCGTGGAAAGACGTGCAAAACCCGTGTTTGAAGAAATAGCAAACGCGCTCGAAATTGGCTGCGTTGAATATGAAGCTCCATCGTAGTTTTCAACGCGCCATTGGTCGATGGTAATAGGTGAAGCACAGTTTACGCTGGTTGAAGGATTGATGCCGTTTTCAATAGCAGCAATGAGAGTAAAAGTCTTAAACGAGGAACCAGGTGAACGGGTTGCCTGAGTAGCCAGGTTATACTGGTCGGCATAGTAGTCCTTGCCCCCCACCAGTGCTTTCACGAAACCCGTACTCGGGTCAATGACCACCATGGCGCATTCCATGTCTTCATCGACTTCGGCTTCCTTTTGACGAGCGGCGTTATCGGCATATTCCTGCACCGTGGTGTCGAGCGTAGTAGTTACCCGCATACCACCCTTAAACACTTCGCTTTCAGAATAGTTTTCAAGCAGCCACTGACGCACATAGCTCGTGAAATACGGGTACGCGTAAATACCTTGAGTTTCCGGCGTACTCACATTCAGACCGAGTGGTTCAACGATGGCTGCATTGTATTCGTCGGTTGAAATATCGCCGTTAGACAACATGCGGTTAAGCACTAGGTTACGACGATCCAGGCAGGCATCGGGAAAGTCGATAGGATTATTGTAATAAGGCGACTGCGGAATACCCACAAGTGTTGCCGCCTGGGCAAGGGTAAGGTCCTTGCAGCCCACGCTGAAGTAACGCTTTGCCGCCGCCTCAATACCGTAGGCACCAGAACCGTAATTAATGGTGTTCAGGTAGAGCAGCAAGATATCGTCCTTGCTGAATGTTTCTTCCAGCTTAAGGGCGATATACATTTCACGTAGCTTACGCTTGAGTGTGGTTTCTTGCGCTTCGCCTGCAAGAACGGTGTTACGCACGAACTGCTGTGTAATAGTGGATGCACCCTCAAGGGCGCCGCCTGAAATATTTACAAACACGGCACGCGCAATACCTGGAATGTCGATACCGTTGTGTTCATAAAAACGTTCGTCTTCGGTATCGACTGTGCCTTTGACTACCCAATCAGAAATTTGATCGAGGGATGTGCGCGGCTCGCGGTCTTCCAAGTAAAATTCTGCAAGCAAGGTTGAGCCATCCGAGGCGTATACGCGCGTCTTTTGGGCAAGGTTATAGGCCGAAGAATCTTCATAGTCGGGAAGGTCCTTCAGCCAGCTTTCGCCTAATGCATAGGCAGACGAAATTGTGCCTACCACCAAGGTGGTAATAGCAGCAAGAATAAAAATAAGGGGCAGATATCTGCGCTTATTCTGCGTTCCCTTGCGTCGTTTCAGAGCGCGTGACACTTGTTTTCAGACCTCCTGAATAATCTGCATTATTCTACCATCTGGGCAAATACGCGCACAGAAGTCCACAAGTTTGTGAAGAAGACGTAAATAAGAGCGTAAGCTTGGCCTTATTCCACAAGGGAACGCATCTGAGCCAGACGCTCTTCGGCAAATTCAAGCTGCTGTACTACGGAAGCGCTCGACGTACCACCAAAGCTCGTGCGAGCTTCAACCAGGCTGCGCACATCAAGCGTACCCAGAATATCGTCTTCAAACAGGTCGCTTGCTGCTTTGAAGTCCTCGAGCGTCAAATCTTCCAGCCCAATACCTCGCTTTTCGCAGTCGAGCACCAGCTTGCCCACCACTTCGTGGGCTTCGC
>CAJOJB010000086.1:8142-11355 GCA_905234635.1 uncultured Eggerthellaceae bacterium
CATGACTTCTGCATTCAACGTAATGTCGGCCAACATACCCGCCATAACCAGCAAGCAGTCCGAAAGCGTCGTTGCCGCATCGAGCGCGCCTTCCTTGCATTCCTGCATGTCTTTGTTGTATGCCAGGGGCAGCCCCTTCATAATGACGAGCAAGCCCACCAAATCGCCCACGACGCGGCCCGTTTTGCCGCGCACAAGTTCTGCGAAGTCGGGGTTTTTCTTCTGTGGCATGATGCTGCTTCCCGTGGACCAGGTGTCGGGCAGGCTAATGAAATTGAATTCCTGGCTGCTCCACAAAATGACTTCTTGGCACAGGCGCGAAAGGTGCATCATAGCCACCGCACACGCGTATTCCAAGTCGAGCAAGAAGTCGCGGTCGGACACCGCGTCAAGCGAATTCGGGATAACGCCCGGAAGGCCCAAGTCTTCAGCCACCTTAGAACGGTCGATGGGGTAACTGGTACCCGCCAAGGCCGCAGCCCCAAGGGGGTTGAGTGTGGCCTGATTGTAGGCTTCCGTGATGCGATCGAAGTCGCGTGCAAACATCCAGAAGTAAGCCAGCATGTGGTGGCTAAACAGCACAGGTTGGGCATGCTGAAGATGGGTATAACCAGGCATAACGACGTCATCGTAGTCCTTGGCAAGACTTACCAGTACGCCCTCGAGCGTCCACAGCGCACGCCATATTTCGTCTGCCAGATTCGCCGCCATCATGCGCGTGTCGAGCGCCACTTGGTCGTTGCGGCTACGACCCGTATGCAAGCGTGCGCCCGCTTCGCCAATGCGTTCGGTAAGGATGCGCTCAATGGCCATGTGAATGTCTTCGTCGACCGCAGGGTCTACTTCAAAGGTACCGTCGTGCATACTGTGATGAATGGCTTCGAGCCCATCAAGAATAGCCTGGGCGTCTTCGGGCGAAATGATGCCCTGTTCGCCCAACATACGCGCATGCGCCGCCGACCCCGCCAGGTCTTCATGAATCATATTTAGGTCGGTTTCGAGCGACGCGCCAAATGCCTGGGCAAATTCACCCGGACTGTCTTCAAATCTTCCAGACCACAATGCCATTGTTATTCCTTACTCTGCTACTGCCTAACGCAGATTCTTATTGCCTACTGCCTGGGCCCTGTTGGCAGGACCACGTAATGTGCGGAAGGCTGTGCACATAGATGAAGCCTTCAGACTGGGCGTGTTCGAAGGTGTCGGATTCGTCATAAGTTGCCAAGTTATAGTCATAGAGTGGGCGCTCGGCGCGAATGCCGTCCATGAACAGGCTGCCACAGCACAACTTCATGCGCACTTCGCCCGTCACATGGGCTTGCGTGTAGGCGTTGTAGGCGTCAATTGCTTCGCGTGCCTGCGAATACCACAGACCACGGTAAACCAAGTCTGCCCACTTCAGGTCCAAGTTTTGCTTTTCCTTGAGCACTTCAGCCGAAAGCGTAAGCATCTCCAAATTCTTGTGAGCGTTAATAAGCAAGAGTGCCGCCGGGCATTCATAGCATTCGCGGCTCTTAATGCCCACCACGCGGTCTTCAATCATGTCTAAACGCCCGTAACCATTGCGACCCGCAATCGCATTTGTTTCAATTATCAAGTCGAGCAGGGGCATTTCCTTGCCATTGATGGACGTGGGCACACCAGCCGTAAAGCCAATGATAACTTCTTCGCCTTCATGGGGTGCATCCTGCGGGTCTACCGTCATGGTCCAAATGTCGGACGGTGGCGTATTCCACGTGTCTTCCAGCACGCCACATTCAATGGCGCGGCCCCACAGGTTGTCGTCGATTGAATAAGGCTTGGACTTAGTCGTGGGCACAGGAACGCCGTTGGCTTCAGCCCATTCCATTTCTTCTTCGCGCGAACCCAGGTCCCATTCACGCACCGGCGCTACCAATTCCAAGGTGGGATCGAGCGCCTTGATAGAAGTCTCGAAACGCACCTGGTCGTTGCCTTTACCCGTGCAGCCATGGGCAATATAACGTGCACCCGTGGCATGGGCGATGTCGACCAAGTGCTTGGAAATAAGCGGACGCGACAGGGCAGAAAGCAGCGGGTACACCCCTTCGTATAAGGCGTTGGCGGCAATGGCGAGTGTCAGGAAATCCTGGGCATATTCTTCGCGCATATCAACCGCTTCAGACTGGATGGCACCGATGTCGAGCGCTTTCTGACGGATAGGCTCCAGATCGCGTTCGTCCTGCCCCACGTTTCCGCAGATAGCAACCACGTCCATGTCTTTTTCTAGCTGGAGCCACTTCACGATAACACTCGTGTCCAGGCCACCCGAATATGCAAGAACTACCTTTTCCTTTGCCATGATTTTCCCCTTCATCTAGGAAAGAATATCCGTCAGTTTTTCAATTAGCACGTCCACGTCTTCCTTTGTGCAAATAAGCGGTGGAAGGAAACGTAGCGTCGTGGACTTAGGCGCATTGAGCACCAAGCCAGCTTCAAGCCCTGCGGCAACCACGTCGGGTGCGATGGCTTCGTCGAGTTCAGCGCCAAGCATAAGGCCGAGGCCACGCACTTCGGTTACATGAGGAAGCTGCGCCAGGCGTTCTGCAAGGTAGGCGCCTACCTCAACCACGTTTTGCACAATGTGTTCGTCTTGCAAAGCATGCAAGGTAGCATGAGCCGCCACCATGGCCAAGTTGCTGCCGCCAAAGGTGGAGCCATGGTCGCCTGGCTGGAAAGCTGCCGCCACTTCTTCGCGTGCCGCGCACGCCCCCATGGGGAAACCGCCCGCCACACCTTTAGCGATGGCAACAATGTCGGGTTGCACACCAAAGTGCTGGAAGGCGAAGGGCCTCCCCGTACGACAGATACCTGTTTGCACTTCATCGGCTATAAGCAGGGCGCCATGCGCATGAGCCAACTGCTCGCACGCACGCACGAATTCCTGGGTGCAGGGATGAACGCCACTTTCGCCCTGGATGGGCTCAATCATAATGGCGCACACCTGCTGTGCGTAGTCTTCAAAAACAGCCTCCAGGGCGTCGATGTCATTCAAAGGCACGTGAACAAAACCTTCGGGCAGCGGCGTAAACAATTCCTGCTTAACGGGCTGGGCCGTAGCCGCAATGGTTTCCATGGTGCGACCATGGAAGCTGCCTTCAAGCGTGATAATAACGTTGCCTCCATGACTAAAACGCTTCGACCACACCCGTGCCAATTTCATGGCACATTCATTGGCTTCAGCGCCCGAATTCG
>CAJOJB010000086.1:11455-15098 GCA_905234635.1 uncultured Eggerthellaceae bacterium
GACGCTGGGCCTGTTCTTCTATGGCCTTCACCACTTTTGGATGGCAATGCCCCAGACAACACACGCCAATGCCTGAAAGGAAGTCCAAGTATTCCTTGCCCGCATCGTCGCGCAAACGCATGCCTTCGCCTTCCACGAAGCACACCTGCTTACGTGCATAGGTGGGCATAACATAGGTTTCATCCAGCTGTTTTTGTTCGATAAAACTCATTATTCCCCCTGGTTAACCAGTAGTTTGCTCGCCAGCGTTGACAGGGACTTCTTGCCGCCTGCCATGGAGTCGCGTTCCCCATAAACCATGGTGCCCACGCCACTGTCGGTCAAAAGTTCCAGAAGCAAAGCGTGCGGCGTGGTGCCGTTAATAATGAAAGCACGCGGCACACCCGCATCGATGGCCGCAATACAACTTTCGAGCTTAGGTATCATGCCAGAAGAAGCCGTACCGTCGTCAATCATGCCCTGGGCTTCGTCGCGCGTCATCTTCGAAATGAGCGACGTCTTGTCTTCGAAATCGAGGTACATGCCGTCAACGTCGGTCAAGAAAATGGTCTTGTAGGCATCGAGTGCCGCCGCCACCTTACCCGCTGCAACGTCGGCGTTCACGTTGTAGCAGCCGCCGTCTTCGCCAAGGGCCACCGTGGCCAACACGGGAATGTAGTCGTCGGCAATGAGCTTATTCAGCAGTTCGGTATTAACGCGCACCACTTCACCCACGCGCCCAAGTTCGGGGTCCAGCTGGGTGGCGACGAGGGTGCCGCCGTCATTACCCGAAATGCCCACAGCCAGGTCGCCGTGCTTGTTTAAGTCACGCACCAGATCTTGATTCACCTGGCCCACGAGCACCATCTTCACGATGTCCATGGCTTCATCGGTAGTAACACGCAGTCCGTCCTTAAATTTTACAGGAATCTGGTAAGCTTCGAAGGCTTCATTGATAGCCTTACCGCCGCCATGCACGATAACGGGATTCACGCCAATCAACTTCAGCAGCACGATGTCGCTCATGACCTGCTTGCGCAAATCGGGGTCTACCATGGCCGCACCGCCGTACTTAATAACCACGGTGCGCCCTGTGGCCGCCTTAATCCAAGGCAGTGCCTCGAAAAGTACGTCGGCATTCAGCGACAAGTCGGAATTAGCAGGAATGTCATCTCTTTTTAAAATCATGTCCGGTAGTCTCCATTAATCGAAATATACTCATGGGTAAAATCGCAGGTCCAGATGCGGGTCGCACACTCCCCCGTACCCAAGTTAACGTCCAGTACAATTTCGGGTTCTTCAAACCTGCGCAGAGCTTCTTCTTCAGAAAATGGCACCGGCAAGCCAGCGCGCATGACGGGCATACCCATGATGTCGATGTCCACGTTTTCCTGCTCGAAGACTGCACCGCTCCTGCCTGCGGCCGCGGCAATGCGGCCCCAGTTAGCGTCGCGACCTGCAATGGCAGTTTTCACCAAGGGCGAATTAGCAATAGCGCGCGCAGCAAGGTCGGCATCGACGTCCGTCGCAGCACCTGTTACGTTTACGGTTATCAGGCGCGTGGCACCTTCGCCGTCGATAGCAATCTTGCGAGCCAATTCCATGCACACCGACGAAAGCGCTGCGCAGAATTCTTCGTAGGCCTCGCCGTCTGACACATAGGAATGCGGTGCCGCCGCGCCACTTGCAAGCAAAATGCAGGTGTCATTGGTCGACGTGTCGGAATCCACGGTCACCTTGTTAAAGCCCGCGTCGGCCGCCGCCTTAAGTGCCGCATAGGCCGCGGGCCCCGTAACGGGAAAGTCGGTCGTGACCAGGGAAATCATGGTAGCCATATTCGGCATAATCATGCCAGAGCCCTTGCAGCAACCACCCACCGTAAAGGTAATGCCCGCAAAAGCAGGGTCGGCACTTGTCCAACTATACGCACATTCCTTGGGGTGCGTGTCGGTGGTCATAATGGCAATAGCAGCATCGTGGCCTGCCTGCCAGTTCGTATCTGCCTGAGCAAACGCTTCCGCCAGGTGGTCGTAGGGTTCAAGGGGAAGCGGCACGCCAATAACACCCGTGGATGCTACGAGCACTTCTTCAGCCAAGCAGCCCACGGTTTCGGCCACCAATTCGGCTGAGCGGTACGCCACGTCCAAACCAACGGTACCCGTTGCGGCGTTTGCATTTCCCGAATTTGCCACTACCGCACGCGCCGTGCCATAGCCAACACCATCAAGGCGGTCCTTGCACAGCTGCACGGGCGCGGCGCAAAACACATTTTGAGTAAACACGCCTGCGGCTACGCAGGGCTCATCCGCCACGAGCAGCGCCATATCAAGCTTATTGGGGTTGCGCCGAAAACCAGCGTGTATGCCACATGCTTTAAAACCAGCGGCTGCGGTAATACCGCCATGCGGTATGGGGTTCAGTTCTACGTCCATAAGATCCCCCTACACCGGGTTAGCCATGTGCTCAAGGCCCGTGGTTTCATCCAGGCCGAACACGATATTGGCACACTGGATGGCCTGGCTCGCAGCGCCCTTGCACAGATTGTCGATAGCGCCGGTGGCCACAAGCGTCTGCGTACGTTCGTCGTAGGCCAAGCCCACCTGAGCATAATTGCTCCCCGCCACATTGCTCGTTTGCGGCTGTACACCTAAGGGCATAACATGCACGAACGGAGCTTTCTCGTAGAAGTCCACGTAGAGTTTATGGGCGGCATTCAGGCTAAAGTCCGCAGCAGCTTCTTCGGTCAGGCGCATAGTAACGGTCGACAGCAAGCCACGTGAAAGTGGTGCCAAATGCGGAATAAACAACACGCCACCAGGCAAACCTAGAATCTGTTCGATTTCAGGGGTATGCCGATGCGTTGCCACGCCATAGGCTTCGGCGTTTTCATTTGCATGACAAAAATGCGTGCGCTCGTTAGCACTGCGACCTGCGCCCGTCACGCCAGAAATGGCTTGCACGTACACCGGTGTTTGCACCCAACCCGCGTCCACCGCAGGAAAAGCCGCCAGGCTGGTAGCCGTAGGATAACAACCCGCGCAAGCCACCAGGGCGGGTTTCCTGTTCAGCCTGTTCGAAGCCACTTTATTTAGGTCTTTGCGGAATAATTCAGGCAAACCAAAGGCGCACTGATCGAGCAATTCGGGTGACGTGTGTTCCACGCCATACCACTGCTCATAGATTTCAGCGTCTTTCAAGCGATAGTCGGCCGAAAGGTCAAACACCGCTACACCAGCATCGAGCAAACCGGGCACCATAGCCATGGCAGCCTTGTGCGGCACCGCCAAAAACGCGGCAGCACACTGCTTTACTTCAGGCGCATTATGGGGTAGAAACTCCAGGTCAGACAGGCCCGTAAAGGCAGGATAGAGTTCCGTCAAGGCCTTGCCCGCATCCGAGTCGCTCGTAATAACCTTCAAGTTGAATTTGGGATGCTCAACAAGGCGTCGGACGAGTTCCGCTCCCGCATAACCCGCTGCGCCGACGACGGCAACATCGATAACCATGTTAAACACCTCCTGTAATCAAAACTTCTTTTACTATTGCGCACTAAAGCGCAAACAACAATAATACAACGCTACCTGCGCTTTTGCTACGTCCTGCGCATTATTTGCACACGGACTTTATCGGTTAACGGTATGGCGGTAGGTGGGCACGGCCGACT
>CAJOJB010000087.1 GCA_905234635.1 uncultured Eggerthellaceae bacterium
AAGGGCACGTTCATGATGGAACGGTCGGCACCTTCGACGGTGGCCTTGAACAGGTTGCTGGAATCCAGATAGTCGTAAAGCAGAGCAGCCTTTTCTTCGTTGATGCGCTTCATGCCTTCAAGCCCGCCTTGCGCCTTGATCCACTTGAATACCTTGCCGCAGATGTAAATGGTGTAGCAGGGGGGCGTGTTGTACATGTTGCCGTTTTCGGTGTAGGTGCGCCACTGCAGCATGAGCGGCACGTCGGGCAAATCTTCGGTGGGGATAAGGTCTTCGCGCACAATGACAATGGCCATGCCAGCGGGCCCCACATTTTTCTGCACGCCGCCATAGATGACACCGTACTTTTCAACGTCGATCGGTTCGCTTAAGAAGCAGGAACTTACGTCGGCCACCAGGGGTACGTTGCCCGTTTCGGGCAGCTTGGGGTAGCGCGTGCCATAGATGGTTTCATTCTGGCAGATGTAAACGTAGTCTGCATCGGGGCTCAAGGAAAGCGCGTCTACGTCGGGCACGTAGCTGAAGTTGCCGTCCTTCGAAGACGCCAGGCAGCGTGCTTCACCAAAGCGCCCTGCTTCTTCCAGGGCTTTCTTTGACCACGAACCACTTACGATGTAGTCGAAGATGCCCGTCCGCTTTAAGTTCAAGGGAATAGCGGCAAACTGCAGGGTAGCGCCGCCTTGGACAAACAGCACCTTATAGTTTTGCGGGATGCCCATAAGTTCGCGCAGGTCGGCTTCGGCTTCATCGATAATTTGCTGGAAGGCAGCACTGCGATGGCTCATTTCCATGACAGACATGCCGCATCCGCGGTAATCAAGCATTTCTTCTGCAGCTTCTTTCAGCACGCTTTCGGGTAGTACAGCGGGGCCTGCAGAAAAGTTGTATACACGACTCATGGTTTCTCCTTACCAAGTGCGTTGTTGCACCTCTAAAAATAGTGGAAGTTATTCTAGCACAGCATAAACAGGGTATAATTTCAGCAAAGTGGCCTACGGGCTTATTTTGGTGTGTGCGCGTTATGGCTCGTACAACGTATTGTCTGCAGAAAGGAGCGGGATGAAAAAAGCGCTGCTTATTATTGTGGCGATTCTTGCCGTTTCTTTCCTTATTGGCAATGCTGCCCTTATGAGCGAATTTATGAACACCGTGGTCCATGGTGAATTGCTCCCGCTTTCCATCGCCGTTGTGGTAACCGTGCTGCGCTATCTTACCCAGGGCGCTTCCTATAATGCGGCATTTGAAACCGTGAAGTTGAAGACTGGCGTTATGCAAAACGTCTACTTAGTTTTAAGTTTGGTTTTCATTAATACCTTCTGCCTGTTTTCGGGCGCGACAGGTGTGGCCTTTATCATCGATGACGCACGACGCAAAAGTGGCGACATCGGTATTGCCACCAGCGGTGCGGTGCTTACCCAGATTGGCTACTTCGCTGCCTTGCTCATTGTTTCTATCGTGGGCATGGTGCTGCTGTTCTTCTATGGCACCATGAATACCTTGTTCTTAATTGGTTCGCTTTTGCTTATTGGTACGCTTGGCATCCTGTGCAGCTTTTTCGTGCTGGCTCATTTCAGGCCCGGTGCCCTCCATGCCTTGTTCCGTTGGATTGAAGGCGTGGCGCGCCGCATACTGAAAACCTTTAACCGCAATTTGGCGCCAGGCTGGGGAAGTGGCGTGGCCGAATCCTTTGTTACGTCGTCAAAGCTGCTTCTGAGCAACCCCAGTGGTGTGGTAATCACCATTGCCTACGCCACGCTTTCGGCAACCTTTAACTGCGCGTGCCTGGTAGCTGTTGGCTTTGCCTTTGACTATAACCAGGTTATCCCGCTCATTGCCGCGTTTTCGTTGGCGGCGGTATCCATTCAGCTTTCACCAACGCCCCAAGGCATTGGCATAACCGAAGCTGTCATTACGGCCATGCTTACCGCTTACGGGTGTACTATTGCAACGAGTGCCGCCATTGCGCTGGTTTACCGTGGCATTATGTTGTGGCTTCCCTTTATTGCAGGCGCGCTGTGTCTTTCGCAGACCGACTTTTTTAAGGACAAGAAGGAACCAACGCTCGAAGACAAACATAAGGACGTTGCCTGGGTTTCTGCCACTATTATGGGCATACTTGGTTTGGTCAACATTGGTCTCACCGCGTTTTCGGACCTGCTTTTGCCGTACCGTATGCTCACGCAATTTGTTGAATTTTCTGACTGGCCCATTCCGGTCGCATCCTTTGACTTCATGCATATTATGGAAGGCGTTATCCTGATTGTGCTGGCAGCCATGCTTGCTATGCGCTGGCGCACGGGCTGGATTATTTCGGTAATCATGCTATTTCTTTTGGGTGGCATGGAAATCTATTTGGGTATTTACCAAGTTGGTATTCCGATTCTTATCTTTGCAGCTTGGCTTATTTGGAAGCGCGATGTATTCAGCCGCCAAACTCCATGGACTTCGCCCTTGCTTAAAACCCAACAAGAAGGCATCGTAGCGCAGTATCCGGCAAGCAAGACCGTGTCTGCTGTAGCAGCGGGCGCAAACACCCAGGACTTACACGCCCTTATTGCGCAGGAAAAGGCCGAAGAAGAATCCATCGAAAAGCTCGACTTGGATCTGGACTATAATCTTGAGTCAATGCAAGAACTATTTGACGAAGAATCCGATGTTTAATGACAAATACTGCTGAACAGGTAATCGGCCCTGTCTTTGGAGACAAAGAAGACGTGGTCGTTTTCTTTTCTGCTAATGCCCATTTTGTTCCCGTTATGTCGTGCGTGTTGCAGTCGCTCTGTGAAAATGCGTCTGCTAGCAGGCGCTATGACATTATTATTTTGGCAAGCGACATCCCTGAAACCGCCCAGGAAGTCCTGCGCGCCCAGGTGGCGGTGGACACTATTTCTTTGCGTTTCTGCGATTTTTCGGAAAATATGAATCGTTTTGTGGGGCTGCGCCAATTCGGACATTTCCGCATAGAAACCTATTTCCGCCTGCTCATTCCCGAACTGGCTCCGTGGTGCAAGAAGGCGCTTTACCTGGACGCCGACATTACGGTGAACCATGATGTTGCCGAACTCTTCGATGTTGACGTGGAAAACTACCTGGTAGCTGCCGCCCACGACCCCGACACGGCGGGGCAGTACTGCGGCTTTGATCCTACACGTCGTGCCTTCATGGACACACATATGCCGCAGGTGAGGCCCGAAACCTATTTCCAGGCGGGGGTATTACTTCTGAACCTAGAAGCCTTCCGGGCAACCTACACGTCGGAAGAAATGCTGCAGCTGGCCGCCAGCCAGGAATGGCCCTTGCTGGACCAGGACGTGCTGAATTACCTGTGTGCAGGACGCGTGCGCTACATTAATATGGCTTGGAACACGCTTATAGACTGGCAGCGTCTGCGTCGTACCTATATTATTGCTGAAGCGCCAGCGGAACTGCGTATTGCTTACGACCTGGCACGTACGCAGCCTTACATCATTCATTACGCGGGGCCCGAAAATAAACCCTGGGAATTTGGCGACGTGGACATGGGGGAATACTTCTGGAAATACGCCCAATACTGCCCCTATTACGCTGAACTATTAAATATGCAGGAAGAATCGCGTCGTGCTGCCACCCGTCGTACGAGGCGTATTAGCGACTTTTGGAAATTCCGCCTTATCGTGCCCCTGGCGGGCATTGTTGCGCCCCCGGGTTCGCCTTTGCGCGACTTCGGCTACTGGGTGTATAGGCAACTCAACACTCAGGGCTATTAGGGTGGGACTATTGTCACAAGCTCTTAGAGTGGGGCTTTCGTCGCATGCAAAGCCTGTTCGTATTGCCATTTTGTACGAAATGTGTGCTTAAAAATAATTCTTGCAACTGAATAGCGGGGAAGTTAAACTTTTCATTTGCGTCTGCACGTGTATGGACACGCCCGGGCGCGTGGTAGGATTGGAGTCGCACCAAGGAGCTTTCCTTTACTCCCTGGTCGCGGTGAGGAGTTCACCACAAAGTGACTTTAAGAAAGGATTAGTATGGGAGTCAAGCAATTCAAGCCGACTTCGCCAGGACGTAGGTTCCAGACGGTTTCCGACTTTGCGGAAATCACTTCAACCACGCCCGAGAAGTCGCTGTTGACTGCACTGCCCAAGAAGGCAGGGCGCAACAACAACGGGCGCATTACCACGCGCCACCAGGGTGGCGGCGCTAAGCGTCGTTACCGCATCATCGACTTTAAGCGCAACAAGGACGGCGTGCCCGCCAAGGTTGCCACCATTGAATACGACCCGAACCGCAGCTCGCGCATCGCTCTTCTGCACTATGCAGACGGCGACAAGCGCTACATCCTGCATCCCAAGGGCCTCAATGTGGGCGACACCGTGCTTTCCGGCACCGACTGTGACATCAAGCCTGGCAACGCCATGCCACTTTCCGCTATCCCTGTTGGTACGCTTATCCACGCCGTGGAACTGCAGCCCGGTAAGGGTGCCGCTCTGGCCCGTAGTGCTGGTACGTCTATCCAGCTCATGGCTAAGGAAGGCGACTACGCCGTTCTGCGTATGCCTTCTTCGGAAATGCGCCGCGTCCTGGTTACCTGCCGTGCCACCATTGGCGAAGTAGGCAACGCCGAACATTCCAACATCAAGATTGGTAAGGCTGGTCGCAAGCGTTGGATGGGCGTTCGTCCCACCGTTCGCGGTACGGTTATGAACCCGGTCGACCATCCGCACGGTGGTGGCGAAGGCAAGAACAAATCTGCTGGTCGCCATCCCGTTACTCCGTGGGGCGTGCCCACCAAGGGTCATCGCACTCGCAACAAGAAGAAGGCGTCGAACCGCCTGATCATCCGTCGTCGTAAGAAGTAATCAAGAAGGAGACTTAAATTGAGTAGAAGTTTAAAGAAAGGCCCCTTTGTGGAACCACGCCTTCTTGGTCGCATCGAAGCGATGAATGAAGCAGGTACAAAGGACGTCGTCAAAACCTGGTCGCGTTCAAGCACCATCTTCCCCGAAATGGTCGGCCACACTATCGCCGTTCACGACGGGCGCAAGCATGTTCCGGTTTACGTCACGGAAGATCGAATTCGCCCCGACACGTACCTTCCGTGGCCATGCAGGTTCGGGCAAGAAGTAAGAAGGGGGTAAGCAATGGAAGCTAAAGCTGTTTCAAAGTTTGTGCGCGTGTCCCCCCGCAAGGCCCGTATTGTGGTGGACCAGATTCGCGGCAAAAGCGTTATGCAAGCTCGCGAAGTGCTCGCATTTACCAACCGCGCAGTGGCTGAAGTTGTCGAAAAGACACTCAACTCCGCCGTGGCAAATGCCGAACACAACCAGCATGCCAACGTAAACAACCTGGTGGTTAAGGCCTGCTATGTAGACGAAGGCCCCACGCTGAAGCGTTATCGCCCGCGTGCTAAGGGTGCTGCTTCGCGCATTCGCAAGCGCACCAGCCACATCACTGTCATCGTATCCAACGGAGAGGAGGCTTAATCATGGGACAGAAAGTTAGCCCAACTGGCTTCCGCGTAGGTGTTATTGAAGACTGGCGTAGCCGTTGGTATTCCGACAAAGACTATGCGAAGACCCTGGAAAACGACCTGGCCATTCGCAAGTTCTTGGACAAGTATCTTGAACGTGCTGCTGTTTCTCGCGTAGAAATCGAACGTGCAGGCGACAAGATTAAGGTCATCATCACCACCGCTCGTCCGGGCGTCATCATTGGCAAGAAGGGTGCTGAAATCGACACTCTGCGCAAGAAGCTTAATGAAGTTGCCGATGGCAAGGTGGACGTTGAAGTAATCGAAGTGAAGCGCCCCGAACTGGACGCCGTACTCATTGCTCAGTCCGTGGCAGAACAGCTGGAAGGCCGCGTGGCTTTCCGTCGCGCCATGCGCAAGGCTGTTCAGTCCGCTCGTAAGAGCGGCGCCAAGGGCATTCGTGTGCAGTGCTCCGGCCGTTTGGGTGGCGCTGAAATGAGCCGTCGTGAATGGTACCGCGAAGGTCGTGTGCCCCTGCATACCCTGCGCGCCAAGATCGACTACGGCTTCTCTACCGCTGCAACCACCATGGGCGCCATTGGCGTGCAGGTGTGGGTCTACCACGGCGAAGTTCTGCCGGGCACCAAAGCCCCTGAGCCCGCCCTGGAAGGTTCCGCCGCTCCGCGTGGTGGCCGCGGCCGTCGCAACGAAAGGGGGAACCGCTAATGTTAGTACCTAAGCGTGTAAAGCATCGTAAGGTGCAGCGTGGTTCCATGAAGGGCAAGGCCAAGGGCTATACCAAGCTCAATCATGGCGAATGGGGCATCCAGGCTCTCGAGGCCCACTGGATCACCAACCGTCAAATCGAAGCTGCCCGTGTTGCCATGACGCGTGAAATGAAGCGTGGTGGCAAGGTGTGGATTACCATCTTCCCCGACAAGCCCATTACCCAAAAGCCTGCTGAAACACGCATGGGTTCTGGTAAGGGTAACCCTGAAGCTTGGGTTGCTGTGGTAAAGCCGGGCCGCATCATGTTTGAAATCGGTGGCGTGGACGAAGCAACCGCCAAGGAAGCATGCCGTTTGGCTATCAACAAGCTTCCTATTAAGTGCAAGATCGTCCAGCGTCCTGCCGAAGAAGCTGCAGCTGCCAAGGCTGAAGCTGTTGAAGAAGAAGCCCCCGTAGCTGTTGCTGCTGCCGAAGAAGCTCCTGTTGCTGAAGCTGTTGAAGAAGCCCCAGAAGAGGCTGTCGAAGCTGTCGAAGAAGCAGAAGCCGAAGAAGCAGCCGAAGCAAGCGCAGAGGCAGGTGAAGAATAATGAAGGCTAATGAAATTCGTGAACTTTCTGGCGACGACTTGAAGTCGAAGCTTAAGGAAGCCCGCGCCGAGCTGTTCAATCTTCGTTTCCAAATGGCCACGAGCCAGCTGGACAACACGGCTCGCGTGAAGCAAGTGAAAAAAGACATTGCACGTATTCAGACCGAAATGCGTGCCCGGGAACTTTCCGCCTAATTGGCGAAGGACTAGGAGAGAGAAATGGCAGAAACACGCAATTCTCGTAAAGTTCGCCAAGGTTTGGTGGTAAGCAAATCTGGCGACAAGACGTGCGTCATTGAAGTCAAGGAGCGCAAGCCGCATCCCGTGTACAAGAAGATGATTACCACGTCGAAGAAATTCCATGCCCACGACGAAAACAACGAAGCCGGCGTCGGCGATACCGTACGCATCATGGAAACGCGTCCGCTTTCCAAAATGGTAATCATGATTCAGATGCAATCAATGCTTCACGTTGCCGATAACTCCGGTGCTCGTAAGGTGCAATGCATCAAGGTTCTGGGCGGTTCTAAGCGCCGCTATGCAGGCCTGGGCGACGTTATCGTGTGCAGCGTAAAAGAAGCGATGCCCAACGGCAACATTAAAAAGGGCGACGTTGTGCGCTGCGTCATCGTGCGCGAAAAGAAAGAAGTTCGCCGTCCCGATGGCAGCTATATCAAGTTCGACCAAAACGCCTGCGTGCTCATCGACGCACAGGGCGCTCCGCGCGGCACGCGTATCTTTGGCCCTGTGGCCCGCGAACTGCGCGACAAGAAGTACATGAAGATCGTGTCCTTGGCACCTGAAACGCTCTAAGGTGGTGTGAATAATGGCAAAGATGAACATCAAAAAGGGCGACAAGGTCAAGGTGCTTTCCGGTAAGGACAAGGGTACCGAAGGCGTGGTCATGCGTGCCCACCCGCAAAGCATGCGTGTAACCGTTGAAAAGGTCAACGTGGTTACCAAGGCCATGCGCCCCACGCAGGCTAACCCTCAGGGTGGTCTTACTCACATGGAAGCCCCCATCCACGTTTCCAACGTGGCCGTGGTGTGCCCTAAGTGCAACAAGGCAACCCGCGTAGGTATAAAGCGTGAAAACGGTAAGAAAGTGCGCACGTGCAAAAAGTGCGGCGCTGATATCGACTAGTAAGTCGTTGAATGGCCCTGGGGAAGTCCCAGGGACGCAGGGTCGGAAATCCTGCGTTTAAACCACCAGAAAGGAAAGACAAATGGCAACTCCTCGTTTGAAGGAAAAGTACACCAAGGATATTGTTCCTGCCCTGGAAAAAGAACTGGGTATTAGCAATATCAACCAGGTACCGCGTCTGACTAAGATTGTGGTCAACATGGGCGTGGGCGCTGCTGCGGCAGACGCCAAGCTGCTCGAAGGTGCCGTAGCCGACATGCGCATTATCACAGGCCAGCAGCCTGCTATTACGCGCGCTAAGAAGTCCATCGCTGGTTTTAAGATCCGCGAAGGCATGGCTATCGGCTGTAAGGCAACCCTGCGTGGCGATCGTATGTGGGAATTCCTGGACCGTTTGCTGTCCACGGCCCTTCCGCGCGTACGCGACTTCCGTGGTCTGAATCCCAACAGCTTCGACAGCCGTGGCAACTACACCATGGGTGTCACCGAACAGCTCATCTTCCCCGAAGTTGACTACGACAAGATCGACCGTACCCGTGGTATGGACATTACCTTTGTAACGACCGCCGAAGACGACGAAAGCGCGCGCGCTCTGCTTAAGGCGCTGGGCTTCCCATTCAAGAATCAGGACAACGACTAACGTTTTATTTAGGTTTCTATCCAGGTTTCTGGGTTGAATAGAAAGAAGGAACTAAAGTGGCAAAGAAATCGATGATCGCCAAAGCAAAGAGGGAACCGAAGTTCTCTACGCGCCAGCACAATCGCTGCGTACGCTGTGGCCGCCCGCATGCTTACTATCGCAAGTTTGGGCTGTGCCGCATCTGCCTGCGCGAACTGGCAAACAAAGGCGAACTTCCCGGCGTAACGAAGGCTTCTTGGTAAGCCAAGCAGCGCCCAAGGATGTGCCTTCTGGTTTTTAGGCGCGGTAACTAAGGGTTTCCGCGAACCATCCGGAAGTGTTCATCAAGGACCAAAGGAGAAAACATGAGTATGAACGACCCCATTGCAGATATGCTTACGCGTGTGCGTAATGCAAATTCTGCGGGCCATGAAACGGTGTCGATGCCTTCCAGCAAGAAGCTGGTTGAAATCGCCCGTATCATGAAGGAAGAAGGCTATATCGAAGCTTACGATATCGAATCTTCCGATCCTCGCGACACGCTGAAGATCACCCTGAAGTACGGTGAAAAGAAGGCCCGTACCATCCGTGGTCTGAAGCGCATCAGCAAGCCAGGTCTGCGCATTTATGCGGGCAAGGACGAACTGCCTCGCGTGCTGGGCGGCCTGGGCACTGCAGTAATTTCGACATCGAGCGGCGTTATGACCGACCGCGACGCACGCAAGGCGGGCGTTGGCGGCGAAGTCATCGCCTATATTTGGTAGAAGGGGGGAAGCACTATGTCACGTATTGGCAAGCAGCCCATTCCCGTACCTTCTAACGTAGAAGTCAAACTGGACGGGCACACCCTTACCGTTAAAGGCCCCAAGGGTGAACTTACCCGCAGCTTCGCAGACATCCTCACCATTAAGCAGGAAGGCGAAGAGATCATCGTGGAGCGCCCCGACGACAGCCGCGAAGCCAAGAGCATGCACGGCTTAACTCGTACGCTCATTAACAACATGGTGGTGGGCGTTTCCGAAGGCTTTTCCAAGAAGTTGGAACTGGTTGGCGTTGGCTACCGTGCTCAGCTGAAGGGCAAGGACCTGGAAATGCAGCTGGGTTATTCGCACCCCGTTATCGTGGAAGCCCCCGAAGGTATTACCTTTGAATGCCCCAGCCAAAACGAAATTGTTGTATCTGGTCCTTCCAAGGAAGAAGTTGGCCAGGTAGCAGCAAACGTTCGTGCATGGCGCAAGCCTGAACCCTACAAGGGTAAGGGTATTCGCTACGAGGGCGAATATGTACGTCGCAAGCTTGGCAAAGCAGCCAAGTCCGAATAGTGGTTAGGTGGAAGGAGTTAGCATGAAGAAGCTTCAGAAAAAGCAAGCGTCCTTAAGCCGCCGCCACACGCGTGTTCGCGGCAAGATTTCCGGTACGGCAGATCGTCCGCGTCTGTGCATTACGCGCAGCAACGCTAACGTGTATGCTCAGGTTATCGATGACGTAGCAAGCAAGACCCTCGTTGCCGTGTCAACCTTGGGTCCCGACTTTAAGGCAACCAAGAAGAGTGGCGCTACCGTTGAAGGTGCCGCTGCTCTAGGCGAAATCATTGGCAAGAAGGCCAAGGATGCGGGCATTACCGAAGTAGTGTTCGACCGTGGCGGTAACCTGTATCATGGGCGCATTAAGGCTCTGGCCGACGCTGCCCGTGAAGCTGGACTGGAATTCTAAGAGAGGGCAAGGTTTATGGCTCGTAAAGAAACACAACAAGAAGTCCCCGAGCTTCAGGAACGCGTTGTTTATATCAACCGCGTTGCTAAGGTAGTCAAGGGTGGCCGTCGCTTTGCTCTTACTGCCCTGGTAGTGGTGGGCGACGGTAATGGCAACGTAGGCATTGGTATGGGCAAGTCCCAGGAAGTGCCTATTGCCATTCAGAAGGGCGTAGAAGACGCCAAGAAGAATATGTTTAAGGTACCTATTACGGAATCGGGTACGCTGCCGCACGAAGTGCTGGGCATTTATGGCGCTGGCAAGGTGCTTATGAAGCCTGCTACCCCTGGTACGGGTGTTATCGCTGGTGGCCCGGTGCGTGCCGTCATGGAATTGGCTGGTGTGCAGAATGTGCTTACCAAGTGCTTGGGCACCAACAATGCCATGAACGTGGTAAAGGCGGCCGGTGAAGGTCTGCGCACCATGGAAGGCCCCGAAGAAGTGGCCAAGCGTCGCGGCGTTTCCGTTTCCCAGATTTATGGCTTCACGCCCAAGAAGGAAGGTGAATAGCCATGGCGGACAAGAAAATGCGTATTAAGCAGGTGCGCAGCTCTATTAGCTGCCCAGCTGACCAGGGCAAGACGCTTCGCGCTCTGGGCCTTGGCAAGATCAACCGCGTTGTTGAAGTTGCCGACAACGAATGCACACGTGGTATGGTTTTCAAAGTAAAGCACCTCGTGCAGGTTTTGGAAGACTAGCAGTAAGTATCTGCCGCCGTGTTGAATACGAGCGGTAGATGTTACTATACATGGGAGTTAGCTGGCGGCGAGCTGCCAGCGGCGGGGAAGACCAAGAAACGAAATACCCCGCACAAAGCGAAAGGAAAAACAAATATGGAATTGAAAGACTTACAGCCAGCAGAAGGTTCGCGCAAGGCACGCAAGCGCCTGGGTCGCGGTCCTGCGTCTGGTACCGGCAAGACGTCTGGTCGCGGTATGAATGGTCAGCATTCCCGCGCCGGCGGTGGCAAGCGTGCAGGTTTCGAAGGTGGTCAGACCCCCTTGGCACGTCGTCTGCCCAAGCTTCCTGGTTTTACCAATATCAATCACACCGAATATGTGCCTGTTAACGTTTCTCGTTTGGAAGAAAAGTTCGAAGCGGGCGCAACTGTCGACGGCGAAAGCTTGTTAGCCGCTGGTATCATCAAGCATGCCGACGCACTCGTAAAGGTATTGGGCGACGGTGAAATCACCAAGGCTCTTACCGTTAAAGTGGA
>CAJOJB010000088.1 GCA_905234635.1 uncultured Eggerthellaceae bacterium
GTCCTCCATGGTGCCCAGCTCCGGCTGCACCGCGCGGAAGTCCGCCACGGCGTAGCCGCCGTCGCTGCGCTCCTTCACGGTTTTCAGCAGGGGCATCAGATGCAGGTAATTGACGCCGCACTCCTGCAGATAGTCCAGCTTCTCCTTGACGCCCCGCAGATTCCCGGCAAAATTGTCCACATACATCATCATGCCCAGGAGCTTGTTGGAGCGGTACCAGCCCGGGTCGCTGAGGCGCAGCTCGTATTCTTTTTCGCAGTAGCGTGCCATGAATTCCCCTCGTTGTTGTGTATGTATCTAGTATAGGGTAACGCCAGGGGGATGAGACTAGCTGTCGAGTGTTCTTCGCGATTTGCAATCATCCGAATCGGCTAGGTAGAAATATGCCTAGATTGCATACTTCTTTTTTCATTATAGGTATTGAATATATTTTCGCGGCGCCCGTAGCATGAAACCATCGAGAAGGTTTAAGACGGGATTAAGAGGAGGTAGACTTATGCCATTGCTCGATAAAAATCTTAAACGTCGTGATTTCCTGAAGGCAAGTGCGGGTGCCGTTGCGGCTGCAGCTGCGTTTACAGCGGGCTGTTCACAACCCCAGGCAACAAGCAGCAGTGCAAGTGCAAGCGCAAGTGCTTCTGCTTCAGCGGCGGCAAGCAGCGAGCCAGTTGCAGGCGAGCATGTGCCACACGTGGTGGCAAGTGACTCGGCCGTCATTTCTGAAGCAGGCGAATGGATGCCCATCCATTGTCATCAGAATTGCAATCAAATGTGCCTGAACATGGGTTATGTGGTTGACGGCGTGGTTGTACGCCAGAAGACCGACGACTGGCACGAAGACAGTTTCGACCGTCCGCAGCAGCGCGGTTGCTTACGTGGGCGCAGCTTGCGTCAGCAGGTTTATAACGCTGACCGTATCAAGTATCCCATGAAGCGCAAGAACTGGCAGCCCGGTGGCGGCGAGGCCGCCCATGGCGAACTGCGTGGCAAAGACGAATGGGAGCGCATTTCCTGGGACGAAGCACTCACGTATGTCGTCGACGAAATGAAGCGTGTCTATAAAGATTACGGCAAAGAAGCCGTTATCTGTAATGGTTGGCGTTGGGCTCCAGGCTCTGCCATGTTTAAACTACTGGGCGGGGCAATCTATAACACTGAAACAGAAAGTTTCGGCTGCTGGGCCTTCCAGACGGAAGCCCTTGGTCTGTATTCCTGGGGCGACCATCCCGACATCATGATGGCGCCCGACAAATACGACCTCCCCAACGCTGAAACTATCGTGCTCTATGGTTGCAACCCCGCATGGTCGCAACATTCTGCAATGTACTGGCTCCAGAATGCCAAGGCAAGCGGAACGAGTTTTGTCTATGTAGGCCCCGATAAAAACATGTCAGCGTCCATGCTTGGTGCACGCTGGATTCCAGTGCGCCCTGGTACGGACACCGCATTCCTTCTGGGCGTTATGTACGAAATGATTCGCCTTGAAGAAGAGCAAGGCAATGTTATCGACTGGGAATTCTTGAAGGAATACACCGTCGGCTTCACGGCAGACAACATGCCTGAGATGGCCACAACAGAAGAAAACTACCAGGACTACATCCTTGGCAAGTATGACGACACGCCTAAGACTCCCGAATGGGCAAGCGAAATTTGCGGCGCGCCTGTTGAAGACATTACCTGGTTTGCCGAGGCTGTTGGCAAGGAACACAAGGTTATGCTTTTGCACGGCATGGCAGCTTCGCGTTGCATGGGTGCAGAAAACCTCTCGCAGGCATTCATGACGCTCGGTGCACTCGGCGGCCACTATGGCAAGTCCGGTCATGGTTGCGCGGCCCTCTATACGTGGGATGCGGGCGACTCTGGTTATCGCATGATTGCCCACGCCGGTGGCGACTACGGTTACATCGACGCACTAGCTGGCGGCACCGAAAACGGCGTCAACAGCTTTATCGAGGGCAATTCCTGGTGGAGTTCACTCAAGGCAGGCAAATACATTTCTACTTCCGAGGCTACCTATGATGTTGGCTCGGATGCTTCCGAATGGGAAACCGAAACAGGCGGCGCCGACACCGAAACAGCAAATGGCCAGGTAGTGAAGGCGGCCACGAAACTGCGCGCCAACACACCGACCTACCATGAAGCTCGCGAAATGCCAGTAAACCCACGACTCATGATTGCGACCATGTCGAACTTCATGCAGAGCCGCGGCGACCTCTCCACGGCAATAGAGGTTATGCGTGCAGCAGACACTTGTATTTCTTTCGAAATCAAGATGAGCTTGACCGCCCAATTCGCTGACATCATCCTGCCCGTGTGCACCCACTGGGAAGGCAACGACGACGAGTCTTGGGGCGAACTGTCCTGGCCTTCCCCCTTTGGCGACGGCAACGGCCAAAAGCAGCGCAAGGACGCCTTGCTTGCTTGGAAGCCGCTTGTTAAGCCTATGTGGGAAGCACGCGAAGAAAAGCGCGTATTCCGCGAAATCCTCGAACGTATGGGTGCCGATCCAGACGAAGCATATCCCAAGAGCAACTATGACCAATGGCTGGGCTACTTCCTTGGTATGCGCGAGCTTTCCACGGACCTTACCAAGTGGGAACCTGTTATCACCTGGACGAAGGAAGACATGGAGAAATACCATTGCGACCTCTACCCAGAGCAGCAGGGCAAGATTGGCTTCGATGAATTCATGGAAAAGGGTTGCTATGTAAGCCAGCGTTCCGCCGACGACAAGCGTAACTACATCGGTTATCGCGACGACAAACTGGCCATCGGCCCCGACGGCGAATCGGTTGTTGTTTCCGACACCGCCTGGCCACGTCCGTCTATTTCTGGCAAGCTGGAAATCTATTGCCAGTTTAAAGCTGACAACGTAAACAAGATTGGCCTTAACCCAGAACCCATTAAGCCTTATGCAAACTACATGGTGCCTACACGCGGCTACCACGACACTTTTGAGGATTGGGAAACCAAGAAGAAGGGCAAGTATCCACTGCAGGGCTTCACGCCGCACTACATGCGCCGTGCTCATACCTGCTACGACAACATGCTTTGGACGCAGGAAGCCTTCCACAACCCCGTATTTATGAATGCGCAAGACGCTGAAGATCGTGGCATTAAAGCAGGCGACACCGTTATGTGCTTCAACGACTTCGGGCGCATGCTGCGCAAGGCTCAGCCTCTGCAAACCATTATGCCGGGTGTGGTAGCTATTCCGCATGGTGTGCGTTCGGTGTTCGACGAATCGGGCGACCAGATTATCGACCGCGGCGGCAGCGAACAAGTCTTATCCGACGGCCTTCAGTCGAACTACTTTAACCAGGTAGACGGCTACAACAGCCTCGTACTTGAAATTGAAAAGTACGACGGCGAAGAACTTGTCGAAGACTTTGAACGCGGGCCATTCTTGGCGGCTGGTGTCGACAATGAAGACACTCCTGTCTACCTAGAAGACACAACCGCTCAGAGCGCATAAGAGGAGGTAAGAAAAATGGCTTTAGGTTTTTACATAAATATCGATAGCTGCATTGGCTGCCGTACCTGCCAAGTAGCTTGCAAAGATCGTCATAACATCCAAGTTGCTGGACCACGCTTGCGTCGCGTAGAGTCATATGAGGCAGGCACTTATCCTGACGGTGGTGTATTCCATACCACTATCAGCTGCAACCATTGCGAGAATCCTGCTTGTACGGCTGCATGCCCCACAGGCGCTATGTACAAAGACGAAGCAACGGGCGTGGTGCTCCATGACGACGATCCCTGCATCAGGTGCAAAAACTGCGTGAACGCCTGCCCCTATGGTGCTCCGCAATTCATCGAGCAAGACAACCTTATCGTGAAGTGCGACACCTGCATGGCTCTGCGCGATGCAGGGAAGAACACCACTTGCGTGGATTCCTGCCCCATGCGTGCCATTGAATTTGGCGACATCGATGAACTCAAGGCAGCGCATCCCGATGGCGTTCAGGAGCTTCCGTGCACGCCCAAGGCAAGCGGTACACATCCAAATCTTTTAATTGGCACGAACGATTTCGCATTAAACGAAACATTTAATCCCGTGGTTATTTAACCAACTCATTTCGGGGGAGATTCCTCCCGTCTCCCCCGTAGGTCCCAACAAGAGATGAGGGGAGCTATGGTTCCACAGCACAGTCACGCCGACGCCCTGCAGTTAGAAGCGCTGCTCGTTGCGCGCACCTATCTTTATACCTTGTTCCATAAAGCGCTTGGTGGCGAGCCCACCGAAGAGCTGATTGCTTACATGCAAGATGAAACGACATCGAACGTTCTGGATGAATATGCAGAAAACAACGAAGCACTTGCTGCCTTGAAGTCTTTTTTGGAAGGCCTGCGGACACAAGACCAGATAAGTTTGCTAGATCAGGTCAAGGACGAATACACACGCACCTTCCTCGGCCCTAATGTACTGCCAGCAAGCCCCTACGAAAGCCCGTATATTACCCAAGAAGCAACGCTCTTCCAGGAAAATACGCTGGTGGTGCGCGAAGCGTTCCGAAGCGAAGGCTTTTTGCCAAAGGCATACCAGCATGTGCCCGATGACCATGTTTCGATCATGTGCCATTTTGCAGTCCTGCGTGCCGCACAGGCTCTTGCTGCATTCAGGAATGGGGATGCACAGGGGGCTGCTGAATTATTGCGTGCCCAGAATATTTTTACGCGTGAACACATGGCAAACTGGCTTGGCGACTATGCCAAAGGTTTGCGTTATAGCAAAACCGCCGTGCTTTATCCACAGCTTGTGGAAGGTCTGGCTGCTTTCGTAGATTCTGACGTCATGTTTGCCGACGAAGCAGCCTATTGGCTCGAAGGCGAAGAAGCTGCCGCAGGGGCAAGTGAAGAGTTTGCTAAAGCCAATGCCGCACTTGAAAAGCTGCAGGCAATGCGCCTTCCGCACCTGTCTGAAAATGAATTAGCTCCTATCTAGGTATTATGCGCATGGCGGGATTTTCATCGAGGC
>CAJOJB010000089.1:0-3950 GCA_905234635.1 uncultured Eggerthellaceae bacterium
AGATCCACCGAAGATAGACACCAAAGAAAAACGTGCGCTTTCCCCTGCTGAATCTTTTGAGCTGCTCGAAAAGCTAGATGTGGCGGACAACAGACATTTTGCCCTGTACTTAATCTTGTGCTGCGGGTTGAGACGTAGTGAAGTGTTGGGATTGGAATGGCGCGATGTCGGAGATTGTATCCATGTGCGCCGAGAGATTACTAAAAGTGATTCTGGTGTTAGGGATATACCCCTAGATGATGAAACTATGAAGATGATTGAGAAAAGAAAGCAGCTTGTATCTAGCTGCTTGAAATCCGCTGGCGATAGATTGCGCCCAGGAGATAGATTATGTTGTGGGTTAGACGGTAGACCACTTACGCCTAATGCTTTAAGGCTGTGGTGGCAAAGAAATAACATGGCTGACGGCCTTACTCTACATGAATTGCGCCATACTTTCTTAACTAACCTTGCGCAAGCTGGTGTGCATCCTGCTGTTATGCAGAAACTAGCAGGACACAGTTCAATCACAACTACCATGAAAATTTACACTCATGTAAACAACGATGATATGGCCCAGGCTGTGAAAACAATGACAGTTTTACGACAATCTGCCCCTCAATCTGCCCCTCGCGCAAAACTAAAGAAAACAGGTCAGGACAATTAACGTCCTGACCTGCGATTTCTGGTGGGCGGTACAAGATTTGAACTTGTGACCCCTAC
Source organism: uncultured Eggerthellaceae bacterium (assembly GCA_905234635.1). Lineage (GTDB taxonomy): Bacteria > Actinomycetota > Coriobacteriia > Coriobacteriales > Eggerthellaceae > CACXMZ01. Next base: position 703 of record CAJOJB010000089.1, read on the forward strand.
CGTGTCAAGGTAGTGCTCTCCCCCTGAGCTAACCGCCCCTTAGGCTTAATGCTATTCTACATCAAAGTAGTCCAGTAATTGGAGGCGACGCCCGGATTCGAACCGGGGGTAAAGGCTTTGCAGGCCTCTGCCTTACCACTTGGCCACGTCGCCATTCCCTTTTCAAAAGAAAGCCGGCTGAAGTGCTTTTCGGCCGGCTCTCGTATACACTGGAGCGGACAACGGGGTTCGAACCCGCGACCCCCACCTTGGCAAGGTGGTGCTCTACCAGCTGAGCCATGTCCGCATAGCGAAAAGCTATTCTAGTAAAAGCTTCCCTTCTGTGCAAGTACTAATCGCAAAAAATTGAAAATGTTGCAGTTTGCATTTCTTTATAGTTCGGTGCAGACCTTTCCGGGATTCAAAATGCCCTTGGGGTCGAAAATCTGTTTGATGCCTGCCATCAGATTCATCTGCGTGCTGCCGACTGCATCAGCCAGGTATTGCTTCTTTGCGTACCCGATACCATGTTCACCAGAAATGGCACCGCCAAGTTCTTCGCACTTAGCATAAGCGGCCTTCATAATCTCGGCCGACTCAGCCAAGAATGCCTGTTGGTCGTCAGATTCCTTCACACAATAAATGTGCAGGTTTCCGTCGCCGATATGCCCGAAGGAACGAATGCGCATACCGTGTGAGTCGCCCACATCGTGGACATAGCGCAGGAAGATAGCCGTCTTGTCGGGTGGTACCACCACGTCCATTTCGTCGAGGAGACCAGGTTCGCTTTCGATAACCGTCAAGAAGGAGCTGCGGGCATCCCATACGTCAGTCTTTTGTGAAGGCTGGTCGACCACGAACACTTCAAAAGCGCCCGACTCATAAGCAATTTCGGACAAGGATTCGGCGCGCGCCATGAGTTCTTCTTCGTCGCTGCCATCAAAGGTAACGAGCAGGTAAGCACCCGCTTCGCGGCCTTCAACTTCGGTTGGGAATACCTTCTTGTTCAGATACTCTGCCGTGGAGTCCACGATGTCGCGCTCCATGAATTCAATAGAACGCGGATCGAGGCCAGCCATGCGAATTTGCGGCACGAACTCGATAGCAGTCTCCAGGTCCTCGTAAGGCAGGATAAGGCTGAGGTCGGCATGCGGATTAGGCAAAACCTTCATCGTAAGCTCGGTGATAACGGCAAGCGTGCCTTCCGAACCAATAATAAGATGCAGCAGACTGTAGCCAGAGCTAATCTTGGTTACCGCACGGCCGATTTCAAGTATTTCGCCATTGGGCATAACTGCGGTAACGGCCAGAACGTGGTCGCGCGTGGTGCCATATTTAACCGCACGCATGCCGCCAGCATTTGTATTAACGTTACCACCAATCGAGGACAGCTTCTGGCCAGGATCGGGCGCGTAGAACAGGTCATGCGCCGCGGCGTCTTCAGCGAGTTCGCTTAACAACACGCCCGGCTGAACGCGTACGTTAAAGTTCTTCATGTCGTATTCAAGAATCTGGTTCATGTTCATCATGCACATGACCACGCCACCATGCAGCGGTGTGCAACCGCCAACGAGACCAGTGCCCGCACCGCGCACCGTTACGGGGATGTCGTTGTCGTAGCACAGTTTCATGATTTGCGAAACTTCTTCGGTGTTCGCAGGAAACACGACGGCTTCTGGAGCATGCGAGCCATAGATGGGCATTTCGTCGTGCCAGAAGTCGGGATTAATGTTTTCACCGATCTGGATGTCTTCGGGCCCAACAATCTTTTCGAGCTCTTGAGCAAGGTCCTGGGTAAGCGGCTGGAAATTAGCCATAGTAGCCTTCTTTCTCTCGTTGTCCCTATTGTCTTAATTATACAAGTTAAAGAAACCGGGTTTTATTCAAAAGATAAGAATATAGTCCAACGATTCATTGAATCAATCATCACTTTATCCAAGGATTGCAGAGCTTCGCAAAAACCTAAGCCTTACTCAGCAGCAGCTTGTCGAAAAAACGGGCATCGACCAAGCAGCAATCAGTCGTATTGAAGCGGGAACTGCCAACCCAACGCTTAATACCCTCGAAGCTCTTGTTGAAGGCGTTGGGCGCAACCTTCTTGGCATAGCGAACAGACTCAAAGACGCTAACGATACCGAGAAAGCTGCGAAATGGCTAGCCGACTATGCGCAGTGGTGCGCAAAATGGCAAGGGTTCTTGGCAAAGTTCACCTTCAAGGATGGCAAGAAACAATATGTTCACAGGCAACTTCGAAAGCCCCTTGCTTGCTGCTGAAATCCTGCGCGTGATGCCGACAGATGATGAGGTGAAGGGACTGTTCGCGGATGCATCAGATAACCGCGAGAGCGACGATGATACTCCCAGCAGATACGGCACGGGCATCGATTGGAATGAATTCCACATGCCTACCGAATACAGGCAGTGAAAGACAAGCGCAGACACACTTTTTGAAACATAACCCCCTCCTGCTCATTCTAGAAGGCCTTCTTACAGCGATATGAGAACTTATCGTTTAAATAAAAAGCCGCTCAGTTGAGCGGCCTAATAATTCTGGTGTCGGAGGCGGGATTTGAACCCGCACACCCAGTTTCGGGCACTAGCACCTCAAGCTAGCGTGTCTGCCATTCCACCACTCCGACATAATCTAAGCGCAGAAACGCCTAGAAAATAGTTCCTTTCGGATAGATAATCATCAACACCAAAAGGGACACAATAAAGATAATTGCAAAAACGATCGTGATGCGATCGAGGTTCTTTTCAATAATGCTCGTACCGGTCTGCGAAGAATACAGCGAAGATGCAATAGCATCGGAAACGCCGGTACCCTTGCCAGAATGCAGCATAATAAAGGCAATCAGACCTACGCCAGAAACGACGAGCAAAATAATAAACAGTATGACCAGTGCGTTCAAACCAAACTCTTTCTCTAGGTAAATGCTTTAATACGCAAGTGTGAAATTATAGTATCCCTTCCCTACTTATGCAAGAAGAGATTCTGCTTCCATTTCCACAGGTTTTTCAAGGCCGATAATATCGAGCAAGGTGGGCGAAAGGTTGCAAAGCGCTCCTTCGACACCTGACTTGAGGGAAAGATTGGAACCTGAATAATCAACCAAGATGAGCGGAACCATGTTGTTGGTGTGGGCAGTATGGGGCTCCCCTGTTTCTGTGGCCATGATGTCGGCATTGCCGTGGTCGGCGGTGACTATGGCAACGCCCTGCTTTTGCTTGAGCGCGGCAAGGACTTCGGCCACACCCGTGTCGACCGC
>CAJOJB010000089.1:3975-10561 GCA_905234635.1 uncultured Eggerthellaceae bacterium
GTCGCAGTTAGCAAAGTTCACGATGTAGACGTCGGCTTCATCGTGTTCAATGGCATTTGCGAGCGTGTGGGCAACTTCCGGTTCGCTCATTTCAGGCTGAAGGTCGTAGGTGGCAACCTTGGGGCTTGGAATGAGCACACGTTTTTCACCCTGTTTTTCTTCTTCAATTCCCCCATTTAAAAAGAAGGTAACATGGGCGTATTTTTCGGTTTCAGCGATATGGTATTGTCGCAGTTCAGAAGAAGAAAGTATGTCAGCAAACACATTGCTTGGGAAGCTTTTGGGGAATGCGATAGGAGCAGGTATCTGCGGATCGTATTCAGTCAGACATACGAAATGAGGACGGATTGATTCCATGCCTTCGAATGGTTCGCGGTCGCAGAAACAATGGGTTAGCTCACGTGCGCGGTCGGGCCTAAAGTTAAAGAAGACAATGGCGTCTTCGTTCTGCACACCACGATGGGTAAAGGCTGCTGGAACAATAAATTCGTCAGTCACTTCTTCTTGGTAGGACTGTTCAACGTAGGAAACTGGATCGAGGTCTGAATATGGCTCACAGGTGGTAATGCATCGATACGCCTGCTCGATACGTTCCCAGCGATTGTCGCGGTCCATGGCATAATAGCGCCCTTCGATGCTGGCAATGTGCATGTCGCAACCCAAGGCGCGGCAATTTTCAATGACGGCAAGCAGTTCTTCGACATAGCCTTTGCCGCTTGTGGGTGAAACATCACGTCCATCCATGAAGCAATGAACATGGACATTTTTTACCCCGCTTTGGGCAGCATGGCGCAGAAGTGCATAAAGATGTTCATTTGATGAATGAACCCCACCATCGGAAAGGAGGCCCATGAAATGAAGGACAGAATCGTTGTTTTTAACGGTGGCAAAAGCGTCGTTAATTACTTCATTATGAGCAATGGACCCGTCTGCGCATGCTTGGTTTATGCGGGTGAGTTCCTGATAGACAACGCGCCCTGCCCCAATGTTGAGATGGCCCACTTCCGAATTGCCCATCTGTCCATCAGGCAGGCCAACCCATTGCCCGCAGGCATTGATGGGAAGCCACGAACATTGTTCAAAGAGACTATCGAGACACGGGGTATTGGCCTGGTCGATTGCATTGTAAGGGCCGGGGCTACCCAAGCCAAAACCATCCATGATGATTAATGCAACAGGGAGCCGAAGTGTTTCTTTGCTTACCATGTACAGCCTATCTTTTACTCAAAGCAGGCATTAACGAGATAGACAAAGCTTTCTGCTTCAAGAGCAGCACCACCGATAAGACCGCCGTCGATATCGGGCTTTTCCATGAGGCCCGCAACATTTTCGGGCTTCATAGAGCCACCGTAGAGGACGCGTATGGCGTCGGCAACTTCGGTACCATACATTTCAGCTACCGTTGCGCGGATGGCGGCGCACACTTCCTGGGCTTGTTCAGGCGTCGCTGTGCGTCCCGTGCCAATAGCCCAAATGGGTTCGTAGGCAATGACGCTCTTGGCAACGCTGCCGCCTTCAAGGCCGGCAAGTGCAGCGCGAACCTGAGCACACACGTATTCAATAAAGCTGCCTTCGTCGCGTATGCCCAAAGATTCGCCAACGCAGATTATGGGAACAAGGCTACCTGCAATAAGCGCCTTTGCCTTTTTGTTAACCATTTCATCGGTTTCGGCAAAGTATTCACGGCGTTCAGAATGGCCGACGATGCAATGCATGCCTACGCTCGCCTCGCCCGTGTAGGCGCCGTTTGCTTCCCAGTGCACATTTTGTGCGCCAATGGCAATAGGCGCGTGGTCGAATTCGAGGACCGAATAGGCGGCTTTAATATTGGGCATAGCCGGGCAAAGAACGACGTCAACGCCTTCCCATTGTTCAGTGCTATTGTTTGAAATATGCTGCGCCAATACAACCGTTTCGGCCCAAGTCTTATTCATTTTCCAATTGCCAGCCATCAATGCTTTACGCATATTAATCACCTTCCTTTAAGGCTTCGACACCAGGCATGGGCGAACCTTCCACGAGCTTCATGGATGCGCCACCACCCGTAGAAATAAAGGTCATTTTGTCAGCCAGACCAAACTTGTTTACCGCAGAAACACTGTCGCCACCGCCAATAATGGTGTCACCGGTAATGTTTTCGGCGCACGCAAGGGCAACTTCGCGCGTACCGGCTGCAAAAGCGTCCATTTCAAAGACGCCCATAGGGCCATTCCAGAATACCGTACCAGCGTCCTTGATAGTATCGGTGAAGAGCTTATCGGTTTCAGGACCAATATCCATGCCCATCATGTCTTCAGGAATGCTGTCGATGTCAACGGTAACCGTAGCGGCGTCGGGTGAAAAACGATCGGCTGCTACCACGTCTACGGGGAGCAAGATTTTGACACCCTTTTGTTCGGCACGTTCAAGCATTAATGCAGCCCGGCCAATCCATTCCAGTTCTTTGAGGCTGTTGCCCACAGGTTTGCCCTGGGCAAGCAGGAAGGTGAAGCACATGCCGCCACCAATGATGAGGGTGTCGCAGCGGTCGATGAGCGAATTGATAATGGCAACCTTGTCGGACACCTTTGACCCACCCAGAATGGCCACAAAGGGGCGTTTAGGCTTATCAAGCATGCTTGAAAGTGTTTGTACTTCCTTCTGTAAAAGCAAGCCAGCATAAGAAGGCAGGTGCTCAGGGATACCAGAAATGGAAGCATGGTCGCGATGTGCTGCGCCAAAGGCGTCGTTCACAAAGATTTCGCCCAAAGAAGCAAGTTCCTTGGTAAAAGTGGGGTCCTTTAATTTTTCGCGCGCGTCAAATCGAAGGTTTTCGAGCAGCAGCACTTCCCCGTCCTGCAAGGCGTTAGCCTTAGCGTGAGCGTCGGGTCCAATAACGTCGGAAGCCATTTGTACGGGGCGACCAATAATTTCTTCCAGGCGCTCTGCTGCCGGCCCCAGCGAAAATTCTTTTTGGAAACCTTCACCAGAAGGGCGACCAAGGTGGCTCAGAATAATAAGGCGAGCATTGTGGTCAAGCAGGTATTGAATAGTTGGGATGCACGCGCGAATACGCGTGTCGTCCAATACCGTTTTTCCTCGGAGAGGAACGTTGAAGTCAACGCGCAGCAAAACGCGCTTACCAGCTACGTCCGCCTGGTCAAGCGTCCTAATGTGCGACATATGCACCCTCTTTCTGCGTGAATTACGCCATTATCTTGCGGGCAAGATCGACTACGCGGTTGGAGTAACCCCATTCGTTGTCGTACCAGGAAATGCACTTCACGAAGTTGCCTTCGCCGCCAAGAACCATGGTGAGCTTGCTGTCGAAAATAGAAGAATGCGGATTGCCCACAATGTCAATTGAAACAATGGGATCTTCGCAGTATTGCAAAATGCCCTTCAGCGGACCTTCTGCAGCGGCCTTCATGGCGGCATTGATTTCTTCTACCGTTACGTCTTTTTCAAGTTCGGCGGTTAAGTCGACCATGGAACCGTCGGGCGTAGGAACGCGCGTTGCAAAGCCGTCGAGTTTGCCAGCCAGTTCAGGCAGGACGAGCGAAACAGCGCGTGCAGCGCCAGTTGTGGTTGGAATCATAGACATGGCAGCCGCACGTGCGCGACGGAAGTCCTTGTGATGATGGTCGAGAATCATCTGGTCATTCGTGTATGCATGGATGGTGTTCATATAGCCACGCTTAATGCCAAAGTTGTCGAGCAACACCTTGGCAAAAGGTGCCAAGCAGTTGGTCGTGCATGAAGCATTGGACACGATATGGTGCTGCGACGCGTCATAGAGTTCGTCGTTTACGCCCATGACAATGGTGATGTCTTCATTCTTGGCAGGGGCAGTAATGAGGACCTTCTTTGCACCTGCCTTGTCGATGTGAGCGTTGGCTTTTTCGCCGTCATTAAAATGACCCGTTGCTTCAACAACGAGGTCGACGCCCAAATCACCCCAGCCAAGGTTTGCGGGGTCGCGGTCGGAAAGAACCTTGATTTCCTTGCCGTCAACGAAAAGTTTGTCGTCTTCAGCGTGAACGTCGTCGTACATAATGCCGTGGACCGAGTCGTATTTCAGCAGATGAGCCGCCATAGCAATGTCGCCCGTAATATTGCACGCCACAATGTCGAAGTCGGGGTCTTGAGACATGGCGCGGAATACTAAGCGCCCGATACGTCCGAATCCTGTAATACCAACTTTGGTAGCCATAAAGGTCCCCTTTTCTCTTGGAGAAACTGTTAAGCACAGTATAGCGAAAAGCATGGGTTAAGGGGCAGGCAATTGTGTCTTTTATAGTAAACGGCGCAAGCATGGCAAACAGCGCAAGTTCGGGTGTGTCAAAACGATGTGTGCATGGTAGATAGCGCACGCTTGGGCGCGTGTAAGCGATGCATGCGATATCGGGTGCTCATGGCATAACACAAGTGGCGCTATGAAGAATAGCCTTCTTCCTGCGCAAGTGCTTCAATGCGCCTCATGCGGTGCGCCACTGCCGATTTAGATAAAGGAGGATTGGCAAATTCGCCTAATTCCTTTAATGAAGCATCGGGATGGGCCACGCGCAGGCGAATTATTTCTTGCAAGGCAGCTGGCAGAGCGTCTATGCCAAGGCGGTCTACCACCGCATGAATAGCCATAATTTGCCCGACACTTGCGTCGGTTGATTTTTGCTGGTTGGCCAGTTCGGCATTGACGCGCCTATTGACGTCGTTGCGCACGCTTTTAATGACGCGTTCATTTTCCATGGCCAGGGCACATTGATGGGCACCGACCAGGGCCAGAAATTCCGAAATAGCCGTTCCACTTTTCAGGTACACAATAAAGCTGCTGCGCCGTTGCATGATTTTGGCGCTAATGCCGCGTTCTTCCATAATGTCAACCAAGGCCTTTGCCATGGCTTCGGATTCGACCGTCATTTCAAAATGAAAGTCACCGCGCGGGTTTGCGATAAACCCACTTCCCAGAAAAGCCCCACGTAAATAGGCTGCCGCGCAACAGCGCTTTTGAACCAGATGCGTCGCAATGCCGGGTGTAAAGCCCCCGTCGCCAAGCACCCCTAAATCGCGCAGTGCTTCTTCAAGATTGGCTTGAGCAGGCACTTCAATTAAGTAATTGGGGGTTTTGTGCAAAACGCTACGTCGCATAATAAGTTCGGTCTGCAAGTCATAAATACCATGAAGCAGCCGAACGATAAGACGCGCAACACTGGGAAGGTCGGTCGAAACTTCAAGGCGAAATTGCCCCGACCCCAGTAAAAAGAGCGTGCCTTCAATGCGCACTAAGGCTGAAAGCAGCGCTTTGTCGCAATGGGTACACGTAGGAGCTACGCGCGTCAGTTCTTCTTTTACATCCGTTGTGAACGACATGCTTCCAAAACTCCCGTAAATGCTTCACGTAAGGCATGCGGGTCGTGCCAGGTAGGACGTTGGGGGTCAACAAGATTGCGCGCGATAACCGCCGGACCACGTTCTTGAATGCGATAAGCAGCATCGTAGCTTATGGCAACAGGACGAACCGCAGACGTTGGTCGTACTTCGGTCGTTTCCGTCGCCGATGTTGCACCTGCAGTCATAAGCTCAAAATTGCCCGGCTCACTTCCTCCTGCCCGCAAAGGCTTAGGTGCATGGAGTAAAACGTAGTCAAGCAGGCCTTCCATGCCGTGCGAAAGCAGGGCGTCTACATGTTCTTCTGCGGAAAGCCCCCAGGTTTCACCTTGCATGTCAGCCAAACTGCATACAAACAAGGTGTGCCCCTTGGACGAACGAATGGCATCGAGGACGCCTGGAACAAGCAGGTTGGGAATAATGGACGTAAAGAGCGATCCAGGACCCAGCACGATAAGGTCGGCTTCGCAGATTGCCTTAATGGCTTCTGGGTATGGTTTTGCTTCGGGGTCTTTGAGCCATACGCGCGAAAGAGCGGTATGGGAATGCGACAGTTCGGCCTGCCCTTCAATGTCGCGCCCGTCGCACGTACGACCGCAGAGAACGATGTTGTCGAGCGTCGAAGGATATACATGGCCTTGGGCTCCCAGCATGCGTTCGCAAATGCGTATAGCTTCGGGGAAGGAACCCGTTGCTTCTTCAAGCGCGGAAAGCGTAAGGTTGCCTAGGGTGTGGTTGTTGGCAAAATCGAAGCGATACTTAAAGGCGCGTACGTACGGGTCGTCCGGGTTGGACGCAAAGGCAACCAGGCACTTGCGAATGTCACCAGGTGGCGACACCTTTGCCCGTTCGCGCAAAATGCCAGTTGAACCACCGTCGTCAGCCATGGAAACCACGGCAGATGTTTCAAGTCCCATGGAAAGCAAGGTATGAATGGACGAAGGTGCGCCCGTGCCTCCGCCTATGACCACGGCCTTGAGGGGGCTTGCGCTGCCTACCACGGGGTCTTCGTCGCGTATGGCCTGAAAAGCAGCCGTAGCCGAAGGGTCGTTTTTAAAGGGTGTTGCCATGGGCGCTCCCCTCTTCTTCCTTCTTCTTGGTGTCGGCGCGTGAAAGGTCGCGGTGGCTCACATGCACACGGTATCCTTGAGATTTCAAGTATTCACCCGTGGCTTCTGCAAGGACCACGCTTCGATGCTGACCGCCCGTGCAGCCCACG
>CAJOJB010000090.1 GCA_905234635.1 uncultured Eggerthellaceae bacterium
ACCCTTCTTTGGTTATCCCAGACCCTTCGCTTTCGCTCAACGAAGGGGTAGTAGCGCCCTTTACGACAGGCAATTATTATCCGCAGGTGCTTCGTGCGGTTGCAAAACATCTTGGCTACGATGCCGACACTCCTTGGGAAGACATGAAGCGCAAAGCCCAAGACGCCTTGCTCTTCGGCATCCCTGGGGAAAAAATACGCGTGGATTACGTGACGGTCGATGGCCGCGAAACCTATTGGTTCATCGACTGGGAAGGTATTTGTGCGGCCGTCATGAACCGATACCACGATGCTTCGTCTGACCGCCAGCGTGAAAAGCTCGAACAATACTTCAGCATTATTCCGTGCGCAACCTGTGGGGGCAAGCGCCTGAAGCCCGAAATACTTGCGGTCACCATCAACGGGAAGAACATTCATGAAGTCTGCGAAATGAGTGCCCTCGATTCACTCAAGTTCTTTGAAGCTCTTGAATTTAGTGGGAAAGACGAACAAATTGCCACTCCTATCATTAAGGAGATTCGCACCCGACTTAAGTTCCTCGTCGACGTCGGTCTTGACTATCTTACCCTCGAGCGCGCTACTTCCACGCTTTCTGGTGGCGAAGCGCAGCGCATACGCCTGGCCACCCAGATTGGCGCAGGGCTCATGGGTGTGCTTTACATTTTGGACGAACCTTCTATCGGCCTCCATCAACGCGACAACGAACGCCTTATTACAACGCTTGAACACCTGCGTGATTTAGGTAATACCGTAATTGTTGTTGAACATGACGAAGAAACCATCCGTCGAGCAGACTACGTGCTCGATATTGGCCCAGGTGCGGGCGAAGCAGGCGGGGAAGTGGTCGCAAAAGGCACGCCGAAAGAACTTATGAAGCAAAACTCGATTACGGCTGACTACCTCACGGGCAAACGTGAAATACCCGTCCCTGAAGTGAGGCGCAAACCTAAGCGAGGAAATATAACCATTACTGACGTGGTTGAAAACAACCTTAAAGACATTACCGTGGATATCCCTATTGGCACCTTTACCGTAGTTACTGGTGTATCTGGCAGCGGCAAGAGCTCGCTTATCACCGACACCCTTGCCCCTGCGCTTGCCAATCGCGTTAACCACGCGCGCAGACGCACGGGGCGCTATGCCAAACTCAAGGGAATAGAGCACTTGGATAAGGTGGTCAATATAGACCAGTCTCCCATAGGGCGTACGCCTCGTTCAAATCCAGCTACCTATGTGGGTCTTTGGGACGACATCCGCAAACTTATGGCTTCGACGCGTGAATCTAAAGCGCGCGGATATAGTCCTGGGCGCTTTAGCTTTAATGTGGCAGGCGGTCGTTGTGAAGCCTGTAAGGGCGACGGGCAAATCAAAATCGAAATGCATTTCTTGCCCGACATTTATGTGCCCTGCGATGTCTGTAATGGCCAGCGCTACAATCGCGAAACCCTGCAAGTTACTTACCGCGGCAAAAACGTCTACGAAATCCTCGACATGACGGTTGATGAAGCGCTTGAATTCTTTACGAATATCCCCCAGTTGAACCGTAAGCTGCAAACCTTACATGATGTTGGCCTTGGCTATATTCGTCTTGGCCAGCCAGCGACCACGCTTTCTGGTGGCGAAGCACAACGCGTCAAGCTTGCGAGTGAACTGCAACGAAAGCAAACAGGGAAGACCTTCTATATTCTTGACGAACCAACGACAGGTTTGCATTTCGACGACGTACGTCAGCTTCTCGAAGTGCTTTTGCGCCTTGTTGATGCGGGGAATACGGTGCTCGTTATCGAACACAATCTCGATGTCATTAAATGCGCGGACCATATAATAGACCTCGGTCCCGAAGGTGGGGACCGAGGTGGAGAAATCGTCTGCAGTGGCACACCTGAAGAAGTTGCCGCCTGCTATGGATCACATACTGGTCGTTTCCTGGCCAATATGCTGACCTAAGGTCTGAAACAGTCCTGAGGCCATAGGCTACGCCTGCAACTCTATTAGACGACACCCTGTGCCATCATAGCTTCTGCAACCTTCTTGAAGCCCGCGATGTTGGCGCCGGCTACATAATTACCTTCCAGGCCATATTCCTTTGCCGCTTCGTCGGCAGCATGGTAGATGTTCTTCATAATGCCCTGGAGCTTTGCATCAACTTCTTCAGCTGGCCAGGAAAGACGTTCAGAATTCTGACTCATTTCAAGACCAGAAGTCGCAACGCCACCAGCATTGGTAGCTTTGCCAGGGAAGAAGGTAACGCCATTGCTCTGAAGGAATTCGGTTGCGTCGAGTGTCGTGGGCATATTGGCACCTTCCGCTACAATCTTGCAGCCATTACTGACCAAGTTCTGAGCGTCTTCGATAAGCAGTTCATTCTGGGTTGCACAAGGTAGTGCAATGTCGCAAGGAATCTGCCACACGCCGCGACCTTCGTGGTATTGAGCACCACTCACGCGCTGTGCATATTCAGAAATGCGTCCGCGTTCAACTTCTTTGATTTGCTTAATCACGTCAAGGTCGATGCCTTCAGGGGCATGGATCCAACCCGTCGAGTCTGACATGGTAACAACCTTGGCACCCAGAGACTGGGCCTTCTGTACGGCATAGATAGCAACGTTGCCAGACCCAGAAACGCATACGGTCTTTCCTTCAAAACTGTCGCCGTTGCAATTCAAGTGTTCCTGCACAAAATACACCAGGCCATAACCAGTTGCTTCCGTGCGTACGAGCGAACCACCAAAGCTGAGGCCCTTGCCAGTAAGCACGCCCGTCCATTCATTGCGCAGGCGCTTATACTGGCCAAACATATAGGCGACTTCACGAGCACCCGTTCCAATGTCGCCAGCAGGAACGTCGGTATCGGCACCAATGTGCTTGGAAAGTTCCGTCATAAAACTCTGGCAGAAGCGCATGACTTCACCGTCGGACTTGCCTTTGGGGTCGAAATCGGAACCGCCTTTACCGCCACCCATGGGCAGGGTAGTTAAGCTGTTCTTAAAAATTTGCTCAAAGCCCAAAAACTTCAGAATGGAAAGATTGACTGAAGGGTGCAAACGAATGCCACCTTTGTAGGGGCCAAGAGCACTGTTGAACTGCACGCGGAAGCCGCGATTAACCTGCACGTCGCCCTTGTCGTCGGTCCAAGGTACTCGGAATATAATCGTGCGCTCAGGTTCAACCACGCGCTCGAGAATCTTAGCTTTTTCGTATTCGGGGTGCGCTTCAATAACAGGTTCGAGCGACTTCAAAACTTCGGTAACCGCCTGAATAAATTCCGGCTGGTCAGGATCCTTTGCTTTTACTTCTTCAATGACTTTATCAACGTATGACATAGTTTCCTCCTCAATTACGGACAAATTGATTATAGGGGTTAAATGCAGCAGGACATACCTGTGGAAACAATATCGAAACAGAATACGCAAGTCGCTATAATGCTGTTATGGCTACGCTCGAAGAAATAAAGAAACAGCTTTCGCGTGTCCCCACTGAACCAGGGGTATATCTATGGAAAGACGCTGAAGGACAGGTTATCTATGTTGGCAAAGCCAAGCAGTTACGCGCCCGCATGCGCCAGTATGTCAACTTCCAGGATGAACGTGCAAAAATACCTCGCTTGGTAGAACAGATTGCTTCATTTGAATACATCGTTACTAAAAACGAACATGAATCTCTCATTTTAGAAAAGAACTTAATCAAGCAATACTCACCTTATTTCAATGCCGACTTCAAAGATGACAAAAGCTATCCGTTTATTGCCTTGACCAGCGGTGATGTGTATCCAGCCATTAAGTTTACGCGCGAAAAACATCGCAAGGATACAAGCTATTTCGGCCCTTACACCGACAGCCGAGCGGCACGAAAACTCATCGAAGTAGCGCGACGGGTTGTCCCCATTTGTTCAGCTGGCTGCGCCGACTGGCGGCGCCTCAAGCGTGAACTAGAGCGAAAAAGCCTCGACGAATATTTGGCGCTTGACCATAAGCCCTGTTTCGACTGCCACGTGGGCATTGGACCGGGAGCATGTTGCGGGTCTATCACACCGCAAGATTATGCGGAACAGGTAGCAAAGGTTGAGCGCTTTCTTAAGGGGCACCAAGCCGAATTTATTGACGAACTCAGTCGGGAAATGAAAGAAGCAGCCGAAGAACTCGACTTTGAAAAAGCATCGCGTCTTAAAACACGCATCGATACTATTTCAAGTCTAGGTGACGCCCAGCATGTGGTTTCATCGCGTAATATGGACGCCGATATCATTGGCATCTATCGTGAAGAAACAATCGCGGGCGTCCACGTTCTCATGGTGCGTGAAGGGCGCGTGCTTAACAGCAATGAATTCATTTTAAACAAGGGCCTTGACGTACCCGATGAAGACCTGCTCCACAACTTTCTTTTGCGTTATTACGACACGACTACGTCTATTCCACGTGAAGTAATCTGCGCGCAAGTTCCCGAAGATGAATATGAAATGAGCATGTGGTTAACCGAGCGGCTTGAAAGTGTTCATGGCGCAAAGGTGCATTTCGTGGTGCCTGAACGGGGGGAACGTTCCCACTTGCTTGAACTGGCCGAAATCAATGCAAAGCATACGCTCATGCGTTACAAGGTACGTACCAACTACGACGATGCCCGCATAAACGACGCGCTTGCCCAACTCGAAAGCGCCCTGGCTCTCGACGGTCCACCCATGCGTATTGAATGCTTCGATATTTCGACCATCCATGGTTCGTACACCGTAGCTTCCATGGTGGTGTTCACCGGTGGCAAACCCGACAAAAACCAATATCGACGATTCAAAATTCGCGCCGAACTCGATGAAGCCAATGACTTCCTTGGCGCCGCTATGCCCCTGAACGCATGGCCGATGAACGTTTTGGTGCAAAACCAGACTTGCTTATCCTCGACGGCGGTAAACCTCAATTAAGTGCCGCCCTCAAACAGCTTTCTGAACTCGGCCTTAACATCCCGGTGGCAGGTCTTGCTAAACGTGACGAAGAATTATTTGTGCCGTGGCAAGAAAGTGGCCCCATTGTGTTGCCGAGTGGTTCGAGTTCGCTCTATCTCGTTAAGCAGGTACGCGATGAAGCACATAGGTTTGCCATCAGCTTTCATAGGCAGCTGCGCGGTAAAGGTATGAATGCGAGTATTCTTGACGATATAGCTGGCATAGGACCCGTGCGTAAAAAGGCGCTACTTAAAACATTCAAAAGCTTTAAGGGTCTGCGGAATGCAAGCCTTGAAGAAATCAAAGAAGCCCACATTGTGCCCGATGAAGTTGCAGACGAACTCTATTTGGTCCTCCAGCAGTATAATGAAACAAGTAATCAAACCGACAAGAAGGTGTAAGCGTCTTGGCTGATAAAGCCCTAAATACTAATCAAGATACAAATCGTGTTGACCTGGTGGTTATCACTGGCATGAGCGGTGCAGGACGCACTGAGGCCATGCACAGTTTTGAAGACCTTGGTTACTATTGCATTGATAACCTGCCTCCTTCGCTCCTTCTTTCCTTGGTAAGTTCGAATGACATCCCTGGTCAAGGTGAAGGAAAGCCTCATTTGGCCGTGGTCTGCGATGCCCGTAACCGCGACTATTTTGACCAGCTTTCGGGCGAGCTTGCCAAGCTGAAAGACCAGGGCATTGAATACCGCATTATCTTCCTTGATTCTTC
>CAJOJB010000091.1 GCA_905234635.1 uncultured Eggerthellaceae bacterium
ATGGTGGGCGTAGCCATGGTCACCTGCAGCTGGGACAGCATGTCGTAGAAGCGCTTAACCAAGCCCATGCGGTCGTTCTTTTCTTCCATGGCCAGATGGAGCGAAATTCCCAAGAACATTTCCTGGGGCGATTCCAGCGGCACATGCTGACGCGAGGTAATGACATAGCGCGAAAGAAGCAGGTCAAGGCCCGAATAGGTAAAGAGCTCGTCGCGTTCAGGCACGATGAAAGTTTCGGCCAGGTCCAGGTCTTCCTTGGTGTAGTGTTCCAGGATGTAGGCGCCGTAAAGGTTCTGGTCGACCAGGTAGCGCACCTTGTCGTAGAAACTAGCAATGCCGCGTGCGTCGCATTCAGCCACGAGCTCCGAATAGAACTTGTAGGCAAGCAGACGCCCCGCGATGAATTCCCACTTGGGTGACTCCTGGGTGGTCAATTCAACCGCTGCACGCACGAGGGCTTCGGTGCGGTCGGCTTCGGACATGTCGGACTTCAAGAAGCTGCGATACTTTGCCGCCAAAGCAACCATAGAATACTTGTCGTCGGAAAAATCCTTCTGGATTTTGTCGAGCCATTCATCCAAGCCTTCGGGGCCGTCCACGGCATCCACGATGGTCTTGCGCGCCACACGTAGTTCGCTGCGCTTATGCCTGTACAAAATATAGGAACGCGCTTCGGCGAAGTAACCCTTTTCCATAAGGGCTTCTTCAACCTGGTCCTGAATGGCTTCCACGCTGGTGGCACCGCGGGCTTCCATCTTTTGTTCAACCAGCGTAAGCAATTCGCGGAGTTCTTCCTGACTTGCTTCTTTGTCCTGGTCGCCAAAAGCCTTGGCCATGGCGTTCATGATTTTGGTGCCATCATAGGGCTCGACAGCGCCACTACGTTTCGTAATGTTCATGTATGCTCCTTTTATATCCGTTTTTGATGCGCGCTCAACCTTCAGGCCGCCCTGAAGGAAGACTTACTTTTAAGTATGTTCGCTATTCTACGCGAGCCCATAGGAAATGCAGCCGACATGGTAACATTCGGAGCATAACAACATCTAGTGTTCACAAGTTATGCGCTAACAACTTATGGGGGTAACAAGACAAAGGGTTGGGAAAATGGGGTCGGAGGATTTTGTCCCATTTTTGGGAAAAATCCTCCGACCCCATTTTCCCAAAAAGTCCCTTTATCTTGCTAGAACGGTAGTGCGAAAGGATCGGAAAGTTGATGAATGCGCGTGAGGGTACGTACGCGTATGCCCGTTTCGCCTTCAAGCATGGCGTCCAGCAAGGCGTCGGGGCGCATGCTTCCTTCTTGGCGCGCCAGCAATGCAAACTGAATACTATCCCCTTCAATCTTGGGCCCCGCCACCAAATAGTCAGGAACCTGAAGCACCTTTTCCTCGCCCTTGCGCACCACCGTAATAAAAGGTGGCGGCATGAGCGGCCCTTCCAGCTGGCCGTCGAAGCGGGCTTCATATAAAGAAACTGGGTAGGCATTACTGGCAGCAGGAGCACTGCGTTCAATATATTCGCACGACACAATATACAAGTCGGGCACCGACGCGTCACGCAAGGCCAGGTGCGCTTCCTCGGGTGGAATAAAGCTCGTTAAATACACGTCGAACAGTTCTCGTTCGCCCCCAATGCCCACCGGCAGTGCCGCACCGAAAGCAATTTTCATATGAGGCGAAAAACCCTGGGTAATGGCATAGGGTAAGCCCGCACGACGCACCGCACGTTCCAGGGCATGGGCAACTTCCAAATGCGAAAGCATGACCGCGCGCCCTCGCTTGGCAAAACACACCCGCAAACGGAAGGTATCCTGCGGTTGGTTTTTCCGCGGGGCCTGCAAAATGGCATAAAGCTTTTCGGTGTTTTGCAAGGGGCTCACGAACGCGCCTCCTGGATATACAAGTCGGTATTAAGGTCTTGGCACAAACCGCAGCCCGTACAGGTTTCAAACGTGCAATCGGGCGTGGTCTTCTCTTCCAGGGCACNCCGCACGCAGGTAAGCCAAAGACACCCCACAGGAAATATGTTGCCAGGGCAAGACTTCACGCAGTTCAAAGCTTTTCTGAGCCGCCGCGTCCACGTCCAAACCGCACGCAGCCGCAGATTCACGCCAAGCGTCTTCACGGAAGTATTCGGTCCATGCGTCAAAACGGCTCCCCCGCTCCCAGGCACCCTGCAAAAGGTCGGCACATTCACGCCCACCGCGGCTCATAACCGCTTCCACAAAACTAGTTGCAGGGTCGTGCCAATTAATGCGCACCTGCTTGTACTTCACCGAATGGCGCAACAAGTTCACGCGACGCAGGGCTTCTTCAGGCGGAATCTGGCCGCACCATTGAAAGGGCGTTTGCGCCTTGGGAACAAAGAGTGCGCACGACACATTAATTTGGATACGCCCCCGTTGGTCGGGCGGCGTGGCTTCCTTCGCATAGTCAAAGGCACGCTGGGCTAGGCTGGCAATGCCTTTCACGTCTTCGTCAGTTTCAGTAGGAAGCCCCAGCATGAAATACAGCTTGCAGCGGCGCCACCCTGCCTTAAAGGCGGCGGTAATGGCATTGAATAAATCGTCTTCCGACACATTCTTATTGATGACGTCGCGCAGACGCTGCGTGCCCGCTTCGGGCGCAAAGGTCAGGCCACTGCTTGGCCATGCCAACGCCAAACGAATCCAGGCGCTGCGACGGAATGGACACACGGATGCCTGTCCCCGAAAGCTCCGTCCCTAAACGCGACAGAATTTGCTCAATCTGCGAATGGTCCGTCGTTGAAAGCGAGGTCAGGCTTACTTCGTCATACCCTGTTTCTTTCAAACCGGTCAGCACTGAATGCACAATGTTTTCTGCGCTGCGTTCGCGCACGGGACGGTAGGTCATCCCCGCCTGACAAAAGCGGCAACCACGCGCACAACCGCGCATTATTTCAACATTAAGACGGTCGTGAACCAGGTCGGCGAAAGGCACGATACACGGCTCCCAGCCGCTGGATTCAGCAAAGCCATCCCACACGCGCTTGCTTACCACCGCAGGCGCAACTTCATTCATCGGTTGCACAAGCGCGCCCACTTCAGCAGGGTTTTCGGCAGCAACGTAGAAGCTGGGGACATAAGAACCGGGGATGCGCGCCAAGTCTTCCAAAATGGCAGAACGCGCCTTGCCCGCACGACGCCCGTCGCGCACGCAAGCCACGGCTTCAACAATCCATGCCTCCCCTTCGCCTATACACAGGCAATCAAAAAAGGGGGCGAAGGGTTCGGGATTGTATGCACACGGCCCGCCGCCCAGAACAATGGGTTCGTCTTCGCGGCGATCTGCCGTACGCAAAGAAATACCAGCTAGATCAAGGGTTTCAAGCACATTCGTGGCCGCAAGTTCATGGGGTAAGGTAATGCCCACGCAGGTAAATTCCGAAAGTGGAGCACAGCTTTCCAACGAAAACAGCGGCAAGCCTTCTTCACGCATGGTGTCGGCAAATTCGGGGTCGGGCAAAAAGGAACGTTCCGCCCACATGCCTTCTGCAGCATTAACCGCATTAACCAAAATGCGCACAGCCTGGTTTGCCTGGCCCAATTCATAGGTATCGGGATACACCATGCAAAACGAAGCGTCCGTAGGGTCGTCGGTGTCAAAGCGATGCACCGCCCCGTATTCATGGTCGATATAGCGCACCGGCCGCGCCACGTGCGGCAGGAGCAGCGAAAGCTGTGGCCACAGATCGGTCATTATTTGCGTTGGCTGCCCTTCGAGCTATCCTTTGACTTGCTCTGCGAATTCCCCTTCGAAATAACGGTACCCACAATATTTCTGCCTAATTCAGCTGGGGTTGTTCCCGTTGCTTCGCAGAAGCTATCAACGGCTTTTTTACCCAATTCCGCAGGCGTTGTGCCAGCCGCTTCAGCCACATTATTTACCAATCCCTGCACCGCAGGAATAGCGCGCTGCGCCACGTCGCGCGTGCGTGAAGCAGCACTTTGCAGATAGTTTTGCGCCACCGCTTTTGCCGCGCTTGCGGGGTTGGTTTCATTACCCGCAATAGCTGCCACACGGTCCGCTTCCGCACGAGCTGCTTCCATAGCTTCTTCGATGGGTTTGCCTTCCCCTACGCTTGCCTCAAAGTAAGCAATGGCAGCGCGACCCATAGCCTGAGTCCCCGCAAAGCCAATGCCGCCCTTCAGAGCCCAGCCAAGGCCTGGCACAGTGCCAATAATTTGGCGTGCCGCCGCACGACATGCAAAAGCACCAGCAACCACACCCGCCAATTCTTTGGCACGTTCCATACCCATCTTCTGGCCATAAGCGGCCGCAATCTGCAACACCATTTTTGCCTGGTTGGCCGTCATGACAGGCATGTCTGCGCCAGGAATGAAGAGCACAGCACCAATGGCGGCGTTCTGGATTGATGTTGCCTGTACCGCGTCTAAGGCCAAGGGCTTGCGCACAAAGGGGAAGCACAAGGCGAAGGCCAAATGCTTTTCCTTGAAAACGTCAACAACCCACGCCCCCATGCGGTCTCGCATCTGCAATTCGCGTACCTGGTCTATCGGATACGGTTCTTGGTAAAAGTCACCAGCGGAAGGAAGGGCACTTGCGTCAACCTCAACGACCGGGGCAACAAGATCTTCTTCAAGTAGAGGGTAGCCAGTTTCCTGGGCAAGCGAAGATACAATGTCTGGCATAGTGGTAATGGTAAGCACCGGCGTGCCCGCGGCACGAATGGACGCGGCCAAGGCACCCGTATATCCACTAAAGGTCGCCACAATAACGGCCAAGTCGCAGGCATGAGGCAACGACACCTGCGGTCCCTCATAGTAAGACACATACACCCGTGCATTTGCTTCCGTAGTTGAAAAGCAGGTCTTAGCAAAATCGCTTAAGTCTTCTGGCGCCGTTGGGTCCAAAAGCAGGCTTACGCACACAGGCATTTGCCGCGCTGCATCGATGTCGCCAAAAGTTTCCAGCAAGTCTTTTACATCAATAGGAAGGCCAGCCATCTTTCCTCCTCGCCTAACGGTTGCTGTGAGCCCACACCGAACCCACAACTCCCAACAGGATAAAGTTCACTACCATAAACGACGAACCAAAACTTACAAACGGCAGCGGGATACCGGTAATAGGCATTAAACCGCAGGTCATACCTATATTTTCCAAAATTTGGAACAACCACATACCCGCCACGCACATCACAATAACCGTTCCAAACAAATCAGAAGCATTATAGGCAATATGGAAGCAAATGAGCAGCAAAGCGATATAGAGCAACATAAGACCCAAAGCCCCCACAAAGCCCAATTCTTCAGCCAATACGCAGAAAATAAAATCGGTCGGCGCTTCAGGCAAATAGCCCAAAGTCGACTGAGTCGCATTCATATACCCCTTACCAAACAAGCCCCCACTGCCAATGGCAATCTGGGCCTGCTGAAGGTTATAGCCGTCGCCTTCGGGGTCGTAGCTATTGTCCAGAAATACGAGCAAACGAGCACGCTGGTATTCCTTGAGCAGCACGTCGCGACCAAGAGCATTGTCCAGAATAGGGTCGAGCGTAAACAAGCCAATAATGCCAACCGCAGCAACGGCAAGCAGAATAAGAATGAATTTGGGCTTAGCGCCACCCACCAGCAGTGCAATGCCAGCAATAAAGATATATACCAAGCCCGTACCCAAGTCGGGCTGAGTCATAATGCACACGAAGGGTATCATCATAATGCCCAAGGACTTGAGGAATTCCTTGGGCTCGTCGAGTCTGCCTCCATACCGTGCCACCACCGCAGCATCGAGCAGGATAACCGTCACTTTGGCAAATTCGCCTGGCTGCAGCTGGGGCAAAGGTCCAATTTTTGCCCACGACGTTGCGCCCATGGTGTTCACACCAATGCCGGGCACATGCGGCATAAGAATGAGCACCACATTAACGATAATAAATAGCACCATATAATGCGACAGCTGTCGGTAGTCCACGCGGAATAAAACAAGCATGAACACCGCGCCCACCACCACGCCACCTGCCTGGCGCGAAAAACTATAGTCCTCGTTACCATGGACGGCCGAATAGACCACCGCCAAGCCATACAAGGCCAGCAAGCCCGCCACGATAAGGAAGGGGAGGTTAAGGTACTTAAAACGACGCGTACGGTTCACAGCGCCAACTGCTTCGTCGGGCGATTGTATATTGTGAATCTGGGTTACCGTTTCAGCCATGCATCCCCTCCTTTCCTAGTCGGTGCGTCCTTCGGGTGCATACGAGTAGTCTTCACCATAGCTACTGTAATCGTAATAATCGTAGTATTCGCCGCCTCCTGCGTTCTGTTCTTCTTGTTCCTTCTTAAGCTTTTCGGGGTCGGCCCGTTGGGTTGTCCAATGCGTAGGCTCGAAGGTCTTTTCGAGCGAACCGCTATCGTAGCCCATGGCGGCGTCAAGCACGGCCAAAGACATGGGGATGGATGAAGTATAGGTCGTGGGGCCTTCTTCACACACGCAAGCAACTACGTACTTGGGGTTTTCATAGGGAGCGTAGCAAGCAAACAAGCTATAGTCCTGTTTGCCGAACACTTCTGCCGTACCCGTCTTACCCGCCACGGTATATGTTGCACCTTCGGGTACAAAGCGATCGTAATCGTTGATGGTCATAACCTCGCGCAAGCCTTTACGCACCAGCTTAATATGCTCTTCTTCCATATGAGGCTCATAGAGCACTTCGGGCTTATGTTCCACCACGACCTGGCCAAGTGAGTTGCGCACTTCCTTAAGTAGATGAGGCTTGTAAACCGTGCCCGTCGCAATGCCGGCGTAGCCGCAGGCAATCTGCAAGGGCGTCGTGAGCACATAACCCTGGCCAATAACCATGTTGGTAAAGTCACCGCCCTGCCAGGCGGATTCTTCGGGGGCGTCCTTGAAGAATTCAGCTTTCCATTCAGGGGTAGGAATACGTCCCGATGCTTCGCCATACAAATCGATGCCTGTTTGACGGCCAAAACCATATTCCTGAATATAGTCCTGCATGGCAGTAAGGCCAAGTTGATCTGCATGGTCGAAGAAACCCTTACCCACGTCGTAGAAAAAGGAGTCGCAGGAATTCGCAATGCCCAGCACCACGTCCTGTTCGCCATGACCATTCAAGTCCCAGCAGGCCTGCGGGAACGCTTCACCAAAGCCTGTCCAGACGCCCTTGCAGTCGGTCTTGCTCTTGTCGTCGATAATGCGGTGGGTCAACCCTGCCATAGCGGTAAAGGCTTTAAAGGTCGAAGCCGCCGGGTAGGCACCCGCAATGGCACGATTCATGAGCGGATAGTGGGACTTTTCGGTATTGAATTCTTCCCACACGTCCTGCGAAATACCACCAATAAAGCTTTCGGGTGCATAGGTTGGGTAATTTGCCATGGCCACAATGCTGCCGTCGGTCACATCGAGGCAAACAACCGATGTGGCC
>CAJOJB010000092.1 GCA_905234635.1 uncultured Eggerthellaceae bacterium
AACTGCTGTTCAGCAGCATTCTTCGCGTGGTTGTACACTAAGACCACCTTGTCGTATTCGCCCGCCGTATAGCCTTCAATTGCACGCGT
The DNA here is from genome assembly GCA_905234635.1 of uncultured Eggerthellaceae bacterium. Taxonomy (GTDB): domain Bacteria; phylum Actinomycetota; class Coriobacteriia; order Coriobacteriales; family Eggerthellaceae; genus CACXMZ01. The sequence goes on from CAJOJB010000092.1 coordinate 90, forward strand.
TGCAATTTGGAGGGCTTCGTCAAGCGTAGGATCCGCAGAAAGGTCCCTAAACACCAGGTCGAGATCGATTTTGCGGAACTCGAAATACGAAATGGCCTTCTTGCCACAGGCAACCACATGAGCGGCTACCCCTTCTGAACGTGCGGCATACACCGCCTTTTCCACATGGCGAAGCACGTTGCTATTAAAGCCGCCTGCTAAACCACGGTCGGAAACCACCGCGATATAAAGCACGCTTTTTTCTTCGTCATGTTCAACCAATAATGCATTGTCAGAGCTGCCTGCATTTTCCGCCACATTCGCGAGCATTTCGGTCATGGAAGTGGAATAGGGCGTGCTTGCGTCAACCCGCTCGGTAGCCTTGCGGATTTTTGCAGCCGCCACCATTTCCATGGTACGCGTAATCTGCATCGTCGATTTGACGGAGTTAATGCGCCTTTCTAAGTCGTGAAGGTTCGGCATGCTCTACCTGCCTTCGCCCTATTCGGAATCCGACGGCGCGAACTGACCCTTGAATGTTTCAATGGCCGCGTCCAAAGCGCCTTCGATTTCTTCCGTGAACTTCTTTTCGGTGCGCAAGTCTTCCAAAATTTGAGCATGCGAACCGCGCAGGTAGTCGAGCAATTCGCCGCGGAAGCGCACGACGTCTTCAACTGGAATGCTGTCCAGGAAACCGTGGCCGCCCGCATAAATGGCGATGGCTTGTTCTTCAACGGGCATAGGCACGTAGCGGCCTTGCTTCAGCAGTTCGGTCATGCGAGCACCGCGAGCCAGCTGCTGCTGGGTGGCCTTGTCCAGGTCGGAACCGAACTGGGTAAAGGCCTGCAGTTCGCGGTAGCTTGCCAGGTCCAAACGGAGCGAACCAGCAACCTGCTTCATAGCTTTAATCTGGGCCGAACCACCTACACGCGAAACGCTAATACCTACGTCAACGGCCGGACGCTGGCCCTGGAAGAACAAGTCCGTAACCAGGAAGATCTGACCGTCGGTAATAGAAATAACGTTCGTGGGAATGTAGGCGGAGACGTCGCCAGCCTGCGTTTCAATCATGGGCAGAGCCGTTAAGCTACCGCCGCCGTTTTCGTCAGACATCTTAACGGCGCGTTCCAGCAAGCGGCTATGCAGATAGAAAACGTCACCTGGGTAAGCTTCGCGTCCCGGCGGGCGGCGCAGCGTCAGCGACATCTGGCGATAAGCCACGGCCTGCTTGGACAGGTCGTCGTAAATGCAGAGCACGTGGCGGCCCGGATTGTCCTTGCTGGCGGGCTGGCCGTCGGCACCGTTATACATGAAGAATTCACCCATGGCAGCACCGGCCATTGGCGCAATGTACTGCAGCGGAGCAGAATCGGACGCCGTAGCGGAAACAACGATGGTGTATTCCATGGCACCATACTTTTCGAGGGTTTCCACCAAGTTAGCAACCGTAGAAGCCTTCTGACCGATTGCCACATAAATGCAAATCATGTCTTGACCTTTTTGGTTGATGATGGCGTCGATGGCGATAGCGGTCTTACCAGTTTGGCGGTCGCCAATGATAAGTTCGCGCTGGCCACGGCCAATAGGAATCATGGAGTCGATAGCCAAAATACCCGTCTGAACGGGTTCGTTAACGGGCTGACGTTCGATAACACCAGGTGCCCTAAATTCAACAGGACGATAGCCTTCGGCTTCAATGGGGCCCTTGCCGTCGATAGGCATACCCAAGGGGTTCACCACGCGACCAAGCAAAGCCTTGCCGGAAGGCACTTCCACGATACGACCCGTGGTCTTAACCATGTCGTTTTCTCTAATAACAGTGACATCGCCCAAAAGCACGGCGCCTACTTCGTCCTCTTCGAGGTTCTGGGCCAGACCATATACGGTCTTGCCGCCTTCGCCCACGAATTCAAGCAGTTCGCCTGCCATGGCATCCTGCAGGCCGTCGATACGAGCAATACCGTCGCCGACCTGGATAACCGTGCCGATTTCCCTTGACTCAACGCTGGTCTGGAGCGCGTCTAGTTGGGCGCGCAACGCTTCGTCAATCGACTGTGCGGTAATTTCAGTCACTTTTTCACCTACTTTCCTTAAGCTCGTTTCAAGGCAACACGGGCAGCTTCAAGCATGGTGTTCATGCTCGCGTCTATGCGCTTGCTGCCGACATTCATAATGATGCCGCCCAGCATGTTTTCGTCGATCTGTTCACGCAGAACGACGGTACCACCCAGTTCGTTGTATGCCTTGTTCTTGATAAGTTCGCGCAAATGGTCGTCGAGCGGCACGCGGGTAACCACGTCCACCACCGTAACGCCCAACTTACTGCGAATGAGTTCATTGAAAGCCGAAAGAACGCGGGGAAGCATGTGCAAACCACCACGTTCGGCCATAATGCCGAGCATGCTTGCAAGCGCTGGAGACGTGTCCTTGAAAACCCCTTTGACCAGGTTATTTCGCTGTTCAGGGCTGTATTCAGAACTCGAAGAAGCGTTAAGCAAATCGGTATGGCTTCGGTTGTACGCAACAACCTGCTCCATTTGGGTACGTGCCTCCATGACGGCGTCGATGCCGCCAGTAGAATTGAGCGAATCGAGCAGAGTGTTGGCATACACTTCTACTTCAGCCTTCTCTAAGAAACGATTAGCTGGCATTGAAACTGCCCGCCTCGTTTACGTAGCGCTCGATGAGCGCGCGGTGCTCTTCCACAGAAAGGCCTTCGCCAAACAATTTAGAAGCAAGCGCCACGGAAGTGTCTGCTACGGAACTTTGAAGGTCTGCGGCTGCAGCCTTCTTTTCGCTTTCGATAGCAGCGCGGGCTTTTTCTATCATGTCGGCGGCTTCCTTTTGTGCAGCTTCGGTTATGCCCACCTTGGCAGCTTCGCCTGTCTTCTTGGCATCGGCCACAATTTGTGCGGCCTGCTGCTTGGCGGCGTCCAGTTCTTGCTTGTATTCAGCCAAAACGCGTTCGCCTTCGATGCGAGCATCTTCAGCTTTCTGCAAGTTTTCCTGAATAGTGTCGCTGCGCTTTTGCAGCATCTTGTCGAACACGGGCCACCCAAACTTTGCCAATATCGCCCACAGGATGATAAAGGCGACAAGCATAGGGATGAACTCGACCATGTTAGGCAGAATAAGGGAAATGCCCCCCTCTGCCTCCTCTTCAGCGAGCGCGACAGCAGGAACGAACTGCTGGCAGGCAAGTGCAGCGGCAATGCCAGAACCGAACATTTTCGTCTTCTGTATCACGATCATTACTCCTTCCACCTTTTCGTGGTACTAGCGTACAAGGCAGAAAGTTACATAATGAACGCGAGCACGAAGCCGATAAGAGCAAGAGCTTCGGCCAATGCAGCGCCGATGATGAAGTTCGTAAACAAACGACCAGCCAGTTCGGGCTGGCGAGCGGTAGCCACGTTTACACCATAGGCGGCAATGCCGATGCCGATGCCAGGGCCGATAGCGCCCAGGCCATAGCCCACTACCTTAAGTGCGCTGATGATAAGAGTAGTTTCCACTTTTTCCTCCTTTGGTCGGCCCCACCCATGTGGAACCTTTTTCACTCTATGTTCCGTGTCGGACATACCGACAGCGTTACCAAAACCAGGCCATTTAACGTCTGGCACGACGCGCAACATGCGGTTGCGCTACAAGCTTGCAAGGCGACACGCGCCACAAGTTTGAGCCTAGTGTTCGCTCGTGGCCAAGCTCACGTATACCGCGCTTAAGATGGTAAACACGTAAGCCTGCAGGAAAGCAACCAGCGTTTCGAGTGCATACATAGCAACAAGCAGCGCAAACCAACCGATGGAAGGCAGCGCTGTGGCTATGCTCATGTTCTGAATGGCCGCCTGGATAAACACGCTGGTAGCCAGTGCAAAAATGCCCAGCACCATGTGACCGGCGAACATATTGCCATAAAGACGAACAGCCAGTGTGAGCAAGCGAAGCACCAACGAAATAAGCTCGAAGAACCAGATGATGGGCACCATGACCACGGGCAAGCCAGAAGGTGCAATAGACTTCAAATAGCCCAAGCCGCCCTTTGCCTTAATGCCGTAATAGTTAAAGTAAATAAAACTGATAAGAGCCAGCGCCCAAGTAATGGAAAGGGTGCCTGTGGGGGTTTTGAACCCGGGTACCAGACCAATAAAGTTCGCAATAAGAATAAAGAAGAACAGGGTTGCCAGGAAGGGAATATGTTGCTTGTACCCATGGCCGATAGCGTTTTCGCCCATGTCGGAGCAGACAAAGTCGTACCCGTATTCAACCATGTTTACGAACTTGTTATTCGGCACGAGTTCCAGCTTCTTTGCTGCCGTCAGCACAACCAAAAGCACAACCACAAATACGATGGCCAGCCAAAGCGTATACTGCGTCACAGGGCCGAAGACGAAACCGGAATTGAAGGACCGTGACAGATGGTCGGCGCCTTCCTTCAAAGCTTCAAGTGCGTCCACTAGCTACCCTTCTCCCTCGAGCGGAAAAACACTTGGTAAATACCGAAGGCAATGGCCACGACAACGATACCTGCTGCTTCACCCGCTACAAAAAACAACACGTTTTCCCGATTAAACGCGATGCAGAGTCCCGCTGCCCCAAAGAGCACAATCGATGAACCCACAACCGATAAAACCAGGATGCTCGAATACGACAGATTGGACGTTTCAGACCCGCTTGATAGCCTTCAGTCCCGCAGCTAAGGGGGCGAACCCCGCTAAGCCGGCAATAACACCCAAGACGAAAAACAATGTTGCTCTCGCTCTTTCTATCCGTATTTTTCAAGCAATGTTAAAACTATAACGGATTATTGCTTTACTGCTACAAGAAACGTAAAAAAGACAACGAATAGAGGGCGAGCGGCACGACTTAGCGGCAGCTAACACGCGAGAAAAGAAGTGGGGCTGCCACCACGCAGATCACGTCTGGAATGGGCCAAGGCCGAAAACGACCCTTTGGCACTATTCGTAGATACGCAGCGTAATGCCCGATTCGCCCAACAATTCCATGGACAGTTCGTCAGGGTACGGGTTTTGATAGACGATTTCGGTAATGCCTGCGTTGATAAGCATCTTGGCGCACACCACACAAGGCTGCGTGTTCACATAGATAGTGGCACCCGAAATGTCGGTGCCGTAACGCGCCGCTTGAATGATGGCATTTTGTTCTGCATGAAGACCACGGCAGATTTCGTGGCGCTGCCCACTGGGAATGCCCAGCTGTTGGCGCAAACAGCCCGTTTCATGGCAATGGCGCAAACCTGTCGGAACGCCGTTATAGCCCGTTGCCAAAATGCGCTTGTCTTTCACGATGACGCAGCCCACCGCACGGCGCAGACAGGTGGTACGGGTTGCCACCTGATTTGCGAGCGTCATAAAGTATTCGTCCCAGCTGGGCCGGTCGACCCCGAGAACAGGTTCGGGCTGTTCGAGTTGTACCGCTTGGTCGGACTGTTCGGGTTGTTCGGGTTGTGCCGTCTGATCAGCCTGCTCGG
>CAJOJB010000093.1:0-4539 GCA_905234635.1 uncultured Eggerthellaceae bacterium
GTAATGACCGCAATGGCAATGGTGCCGTCAGAAATAGTGTGTTCTTGACCGTCCACCTGTACCGTCGCATGTGCCTGCCCCACGCCACGTTCTTCACAGATGTCGGCAAATCGCATGGGCGCAAATGCGAGGTCAAAACGGTCGTGCGGACGCGAAGGACCCGCAATGCTGCGACGAACGGTGCGCAAATCCAGGTGAAGAATCTTGGAATAAACGCGCGAGCCCGCACTGGTGCTGTCGCCTGCGTCTGCCCACAAGCCCTGAGCCTTCGCGTAGGTTTCCACGAGAGCCACCTGTTCGGGCGCGCGTCCCGTCACCTGCAGGTATTCGATGGTGCGATCGTCCACGGGGAACAGTGTGCAGGTGCTGCCATATTCAGGTGTCATGTTTGAAATGCAGGCACGCTGGGTAGCACTCAAAGACCGCACCCCTTCGCCAAAACATTCAACGAAACAGCCAACCACACCTTCTGCACGCAGCATTTCCGCGAAGGAAAGGGCCACGTCCATGGCGGAAACCCCTTCGGCAAGTTCGCCCGTTAGCTCCACGCCGACTACGCGCGGCACCAACATGGGGATGGGCTGGCCGAGCGCCGCGGCTTCGGCTTCAATGCCACCCACGCCCCAGCCCAACACGCCAATGCCGTTAACGGTAGGCGTGTGGCTGTCGGTGCCCACTACGGTGTCGAAGTAGGCCATGCCATCGCGCTCCATAACCACGGGTGCGATTGCTTCCGCGTTCATTTGGTGACAAATTCCCTGGCCAGGGGGCACAATGGAAACATTATCGAAAGACTGCTGCGACCACTTCAGGAAGTCGTAGCGTTCGCGATTACGCGCGAATTCCAGGTCCATATTTTGCTCGAGCGCATCTGCGCTGCCCGCAACGTCGGCGATAACCGAATGGTCGATTATCAGATCACAGGGCACCAATGGGTTGATGCGTGCAGGATCCCCGCCCAGGTCTGCGCATGCTTCGCGCATAACGGCAAAGTCTACAAACACGGGCACGCCCGTGAAGTCTTGGAACAGCACGCGCGCAGGGGCAAACTCAATTTCTTCACCCGCTTCGCCAGCGCGAGCCGCAGCCACCAGGCGCTTAGCAGCCACTTCAGCCGCTTCCGCGCTCGGGGCGTTGCGCAATACATTTTCCAGCACCACACGCAGGGAATACGGTAGTACGTCCGCACCTTCAACCTGCATAAGTGAATAGAACGAATAGGCCTTTTCGCCTACCTGCAAAAAATCTGTTTTCATGTTTTACTTTGCTTTCTTGCGCGTGTTTTTCACAATTTGGTCGGCACGTTTTTGCAACACGCCTTTCGCATTATTGGCGTCGAAGGTCATGCGATTACGCAGTTCCTTCTTAACGTCCGCCGAAAGAGCGCCTTCAGAAAAGCCGATTACGGCCACGAGCATGTCCTGGAATTCCAGGTCACCGTGATAGCACTGAATAGCCTCGTCGATAAGTGGCCAAACTTTGTCGGAACGGTTGGCAGTAGTAGCACCCAAGGCGCACAGGAAACGCATGGCAGCCAGGCGCACGGGACCATTATCTTCATCGAACAGAGCCGCGTCTGCGCCTTCGATTGCCTTTTCGCAACTGCGCGTGTCTACCGCCACTAATTCGGTAAGCGCGTCCAGGCATTCCCAGCGCGTTTGGGCTTCTGGCCTGTTCAGAGCGTCGATTAAAGCTTCTATAACTTCAGCCACACGCTTTGGGTCCTGCTTTGCAGCCATGGCCAAAGCCGTTGCCGACATCTGGCGGTCGCGGCGCGAAGCACCCGAAAGGTTTTCGGCCAACTTTGCTAAGTCCTTCTTACGGCGCAGAGCACCTTCGCACAATTCTTCTACGGTCAGTTCTTTTTCTGCCACGATAACTCCTCGTATCCTTTTTACGTCGTAAATTACGTCGTATATTATGTGCCCGCCCATTTCTGAAAATAAGCAGATTTTTCCAGTTCAATTATACGAACACGCGCCCGTTTACCTGGGGAAAAGCTTGTAAGTAAACAATATGTCCAAAAATGGGAAATTGGGGACGGAGGATTTTTCCCATTTTTGTCTCAATTGGGGACGGAGTAAAAATGAGACAAAATCCTCCGACCCCAAATTCCCAGACCCCGCCCGCCGTCTTGCCTTTGCTGGGCATTCACATGCTGCATCGCCCCTGCACACCGTATAATAAGAACACAGTTATGGGCGCATAAAGGAGGCTGCCATGGCAATTGTTGCAGGTTATTGTGTACCCCATCCCCCACTTATTATCCCTGGTTGCGGACGTGGGCAGGAAAAGGGCATCCAGGCCACCGTGGATTCCTACCACGAAGTGGCGCGCCGCATTGCCGCCCATGCACCCGACACCATTATTCTGACGTCGCCCCACGCGCCTGCCTACGCCGACGGCTTCGCGGTGTGTGCAAGCGAATGGCTCAATGGCGATTTTGCCCAGTGGAATGCACCTGAAGAAATGTTGTCGTTCCGCACGGATGACCTGGCCATACAGCGTGTTATCGATTTATGCACGAGCGCGGGCGTACCGGTTTCCTCACCTGCATGGCGCGGGGCAGCCATGGATCACGCCACTTTTATTCCGCTGTGGTTTGTAAACCAGTACTATTCCGACTTTAAGGTGGTTGTCCTGGGGCTTTCAGGATTGAACGGCGAAGCGCACCGCACGGTGGGCCGGGCGCTCGCCCAAACCATGCGCGACCTGGGCCGCAAAGCTGTCTTTATTGCGAGTGGCGACATGTCGCATAAGCTGAAGGCCGACGGTCCTTACGGCTTTAATGAAGAAGGCCCAAAGTTCGACACGCTCGTCTGCGAGATTTTCAAACGCAACAAGCTGGAGCTTTTATTCGGCATTGAAGACGACATGTGCGAAGGTGCGGCTGAATGCGGCTTGCGTTCCTTCATGATGCTGGCGGGTGCGCTGGAAGAACTACCCCATTCGGGCGAACTCTTGAGTTACGAAGGCCCCTTTGGTGTGGGCTACGCGGTAGCCGCCTTCGAGGTGGAGGGCTAACTACCCACCCCGCCTCTTTTTGGGAAAAGGGGTCGGAGGATTTTTCCCATTTCTGCCTCATTTGGGCACGGAGTAAACATGAGACAGAATTCGCTACGAGGAAGGAAACGCGATGGCCGACGATTATACCCTCTTGGCGCGGGCAAGTTTTGAATCATGGACCCGCGAGGGCGCACGCATTGACGTGCCTGAAGGTTTGCCCGAAGATCTAACCAACAGGCGTGCGGGCTGCTTTGTGTCGCTTCATATTGGCGACGCCCTGCGAGGCTGTATTGGCACCATTGCGCCCACGCAGCCTACGCTCGCGGACGAAATAATCGAAAATGCCATTGCAGCCTGCAGTCGCGACCCACGCTTTCCTGCCGTAGTTCCAGACGAACTTGAACGCATCCACTGCAGCGTGGACGTACTCAGCGAAGCCGAAGACATTACAGGTCCAGAAGACTTGGACGTGAGGCACTATGGCGTGATTGTGACAAACGGTTTCCGTCGCGGGTTACTGTTGCCCGACCTGGACGGCGTAGACACGGTGGAACAGCAGATTGCCATTGCCAAGCAAAAGGCAGGGATCCGCCCGTCTGAACCCTGTAGCCTTCAGCGCTTTGAAGTTATACGCCATTCAGAATAGCGAATAGCGTCTTAAAGGGTAGAGGGTATTGTTACTTCGCGGACTCGCGCAGTTATGTAAAGGAACTGGGAGTCATTTTTCTCGGTCGCTTTTTTAACGGCACGAGAAGCTCGAAAAATGACTCCCAGCTTCCTATAAATACGAAGATTCGTAACAAAGCTCTCTTCTTTCTAAGGGCGCTACAATATACGCATGATGAAAGTCGTGTGTACAACCTGTCCGATGCATTGCGAGCTTGACGAAGGTCAGGTAGGCGCATGTCATGCGCGCGTCAATCGTGCAGGACACGTGACGGCTGAAAATTATGGGCGCATTACGGGCTTCGCCCTCGACCCCGTAGAAAAGAAGCCCTTTGCACGTTGGCATGGCGGGTCGTACCTGCTTTCGGTGGGCAGTTATGGCTGCAACCTGCATTGCCCATTCTGCCAAAACTACGATATTTCGCAGGGTGGTGAATCGACGGTTCCCTGGCGCAAAATCAATCCCGAAGAACTCGTCGAACAGGCCATTGACCTGCGCGCACGTGGCAATATTGGCATTGCCTACACCTACAATGAGCCCTTAGTTGGCTGGGAATTCGTGCGTGATTGTGCCGAACTAGCGCACGAGGCGGGCTTGCTCAATGCAGTAGTGAGCAACGGTGCTATCGAACCCGAACTGTTTGCCAGCTTGCTCCCCCTTATCGACGGCATCAACATAGATCTGAAGGCCTTTGACGCAGACTTCTACTCCAGCTGCGGCATGCCTGGTGGCTTCAACGCGGTAAAGACCAACATCGAAGCAGCCGTCGCTTGTCCCACCTGTCACCTAGAAGTAACGACCTTGTTTGTGGGTGGCAGGTCCAGCACCGAAGATGTACTGGCCGCGGGTACCTGGCTTGCAAAGCT
>CAJOJB010000093.1:4570-12070 GCA_905234635.1 uncultured Eggerthellaceae bacterium
CATTAGCCAGTACCATCCTGCTTATAAGTGGGGCGCACCACCCGTGTCTAACAGCACGCTTCGCGCAATCATCGAAGAATTGCGGAGCAAGCTTGACGTCGTCGTTGGCGGCAATATGTGGTAGCCCAGGACGCGCACCGCTCAACTTCAACCAACAAATTGCTCCCAATGCAAACAAAGGAATACCCGCCACAAGCCCCAAAGGCGAAGGACCAAACACGTTGGGACCCGTCGCGGCAAAGTACAGTCCAATACCCGCAATTGCGTTGAAGGCGCCGTGGTTTAAAGCACAAGGCCAGACACTTTGGCTGCGTAGGCGCAACCAGGCCAGCCACACGCCATAGGCTGTGCAGGCAAGCGTCATAACCAAAATACCGAGCACGGGAAAGCCCACGTTGTCCATACCATAGTTGTGACCCATGGCAATAATGGGCGCATGCCACAGGCCCCAGATAATGCCCGACACGATAGCCGCACTACGCTGCGACAGCTGCGTGCACAATTCAGGAAACAGCAGACCACGCCAACCCGCTTCTTCGCCAAAGGCAAAAATCATGTTGAAAAACGGTGCCCAAGTTAAAGCTTGTAACACGACCACGCCAACCAGGACCGCGGGTGGAAGCGGCAACTCTTGCACGTTGTTACCACTTTGGACTGCAAGGTCTAAGATATAGCTCATGGACAAATCGAATTCATGCGGAAAGGCGAGGAAGTAAATCACACAACCCAAAAGCGCCAGCACAGCAGGAACAAACCACGCCAGCAAATAGTTCGGAATATTACCCCCAACGCGCGGATGAGAGCCCAGGCGTCTACTAAGCTCGTGCCACCGCGACTGACCAGGTGCCAGCTTACCCATGCAAGCAAGTTCGGCCACCACAGCACCCACGAGCGGTAGGAACATAATGAACGATGTAGCCGCAATAACAAGGGGCGCACTGTTTTCGCCATATGTGAAAGTTTCAAAAGCGAAACCCACGGGAATCCAGATTCCCCACGATAGACCAAAAGTTACCGCCAGATATATTGCGAGACGTTTTGTCATGCCTTTTCCTACTCGCTGCTGCAAGCATGCAAAGCTTATGCGGAGCAGCCGCGCGGCTTGTCTTCCCAAGCCCTTCCTTGTAAGCAAGTATAGTTCATTAAGAACTGTCATGTGACTCGACTTTGAGATGCCTTTGCCGCCTATTATAATGGCGCTATGGACGAAAAAATTTTCGAAACAGAGCATGGTGCTATTCACTACTGGGTTTCTCGGGTGGACGAAAGCGCAAGTGCACTCTGGCTTATTATGTTACCAGGCCTCACTGCCGACCATAGCACCTTTGGACCCCAGGTGGCGCACTTCAAGGGCCACGTGAACCTGTTTACCTGGGACGCGCCCGCGCACGGAGCGTCGCGCCCCTACCCCCTAAACTTTTCGATTGACGACATGGCGCACCTCCTGGCGGACATTTTCGAAACCGAAGGAATCGAGCGGCCCGTTTTTGCAGGTCAGTCGCTTGGCGGCTACATTGGGCAAGCATTCATCGATCTTTTCCCAGGGTGCGCGGCTGGCTTTATATCCATCGACTCGGCCCCACTCAAGCGCATCTATTACCCCAATTGGGAAGTTGCTCTTTTGCGGCACACCAAGCTCATGTATCTTTCTATTCCTTGGGCCATCTTGCGACCCTGGGGTGCCCGTGGTGCGTCCACCAGTGAAGCAGGGCGCGCCCAGATGCTGCGCTTCATGGATAGCTACCAAAAGCGGGAATACTGCGAACTTGTTGCCTATTGCTATGCCAAGCTGGCAGACGCCATAGGCGAAAACCGTCCTTACAAAATTGACTGCCCTGCGCTCCTACTGTGCGGCGAAAAAGATGCCGCGGGTGACGTGAAGCCTTTCAATCACAAATGGACGACTGGCGACAACATCCCACTTGTGTGGGTGCCAGGCGCGGGTCATCTTTCAAACGTCGACAACGCCACTTTCGTCAACGAACAAATCGAAACATTCCTCGACCGAATTTAAGACAGAGAGGCGGGGTTTTATCTTTTTGGGAAATTGGGGACGGAGGATTTTTCCCATTTTTGGGAAAAATCCTCCGTCCCCAATTTCCCATAAGTCAGACCTGAACTTTGAACAGACCGTCTTTGTTGCAGAAGTAATAAATGGCGCTCATGCCGTCAATTTTAAAGCGCGCTTCAGCCGCCCCTTCAGGATAGGTTTTTACCAACTGCACACGATTGGATGAAACGGCCGCAATAAAACTCACGTAATGCCGCTTGGTCATGGGGTGGCTAACTTGCACGTAAAGTTCATCCTCCACGCGTTCCACCACTGCGGCGTGCGCTTCGTCGAAATCCTCGGCATCTAAAGCTACAAGCTGCACCCCATGGCAACTCACGGACGCTTCACCTACGCTCGAAACTACGTTGCCACAGACAGGACACACGTAAAACCGACTACGAGCCATATTGGCTGACACGTTGGTGTTCACCACGGCTTCACCCAAAAACAATTCAGCCACGGAAACACCCAGAGCCTGAGCAAGCGGCTCAAGCAGCGTAATGTCGGGGTAGCCCCTGCCCGTTTCCCATTTCGACACCGCCTTGTCGCTTACGGCAAGTTGCTGTGCGAGGCCGCCCTGCGTTAAGCCTTTCCGCTCACGCAGCTCTTTGATAGCAGCTCCCGTAACATGCTGGTTCATGGCATACTCCGTTCCATTCACAACTATGGAACTAGTGTAAACCCCTACGGCTGGGTCATTCCCTACGCTTCGTAGAAAAGAGCGCAAATGAATTGCCGCGCAATACAAGCGCTTACAAACCCAAAGCAGCTTTCCAATCTGCTTCACGAAAGCCGGGTAACACCGTGTCGGAAAGTACGAGCAAGGGACGCTTAACCAGCATGCCATCAGTTGCCAGCAGCTCATACATTTCGTCTTCGGTCATGTTCGGCAGCTTCTTTGAAAGATCCATTTCACGGTAAAGCATGCCGCTGGTGTTGAAGAAGCGCTTCAGTGGGAGGTCACTACGCTTATGCCAGGTACGCAGCTCATGCGCCGTGGGATTCTTTTCCAGAATATGGCGGTCGGTATAGTCAACGCCGTGGTCGTCGAGCCATTTTTTCGCCTTCTGACAGGTCGAACACTTCGGATATTCAATAAACAACACTTTACTTGCCATAGCTATTCCTTTCACGATGGTTTTTCCACATCCATATAATCAAATCATCAGAGCATGTCATCCCAAGCTTTTCCTGTAGCGCCAAAGAGCTCTGATTGTGCTTTTCGACTTGGCCGAAGGGAACAAAACCCCTATCTATAGTCTTTGCAATGAGATAATTCTGCAGTTTAGCAGCGAAGCCCCTGCGTCGGTATTCCGGAAACACGTACAAAAGACCCATCCCGCCTTCAAGATGCTCCCCTATAAAACCAACCAAGCGCTCTTCGTAATATCCCATGAACAGAGTATTTCTTTGCATGACAGCCGCGAGTTCGTCTGGGCTAATCAGGTGATAGTTTTCTGAAAGAACCTGGAAATCTTTTTTGTTCGCTTCCCTGATAAATAGCTCGGAGTCGGTGAGTGGCTTTTTCCTGGTCTGCAAGGATGTCTGCGCTCCCCCGTTTTAGCACGCGATCGAGCCCCAAACGTTCAATCCTGCTAAGGTCCATTGTTCCTTTCACGCCCGCAATCTAGCTGTGTTGTCTGTATTTCGTAAACTCAACAATCATATAAACCAATCTAGCGCTGACCTACATTAATTCTGCGGCCTCATTCTATTATAGTGGCTGATTAACGTGGGGTTCCGATTCGTTCCATGCGAGCGTACGTGAGATAATAGTGAACACACGAACTAAATGGCGAAAAGGGACGCATGGATAAAAAGTTGCTGATAAGTGCATTGGCAAAGGTTGTCGCAGGCATCCTGCTTGTTGGCGCGCTGCTTTTTGTTCCCGCAGGAACGCTTGATTGGTGGCAGGCTTGGCTGCTCATGGGCATCCTTTTTATTCCCATGCTTGTGGCTGGCTTTTACATGCTGGCGAAGGCCCCCGACCTACTGCGCAAGCGCCTGAATGCCCGCGAAGAAGAAGGCGAACAGCGCACGGTTGTCGCCCTTTCTGGCCTCATGTTTATCGCAGCATTTGTTGTGGCTGGCCTGGGGCACCGCTTTGGGTGGCCCGTATTCCCCACCTGGGTTACCTGGCTTGGTGCCGCTTTATTCCTGGCTTCGTATGCGCTCTACGGAGTGGTTATTCGCGAAAACGAATTCCTGTCGCGCACCATCGAAGTACAAGAAGGGCAGCGCGTGGTGGACACGGGGCTCTACGGAATTGTACGCCACCCCATGTATAGCTCCACGCTTGTCTTGTTTCTGTCCATGCCTCTGGTACTGGGCTCGCCCTTAGCATTCGTTAATGCTTGCCTACATTCCCATTATTGTGAAGCGCATTCTTAACGAAGAAAAGGTGCTTGCTGAAGGATTAGACGGATACGCCGACTACCTGGCGCGCGTGCCCTGGCGCCTTATCCCCCACGTGTGGTAGCTCCCAAAAGGGCGCTCTGTAACGCAAGCTCCGCACATGAAGCGAGCCGGTATGAACCGCTATGCAGGTACGATGAAATAACTGCTGCCGCAGGATTGCGTTGTGTAGCGGCCGGTGCTCACCAAGTCCATCACAGCATTGGAAAGTTGGTCGTCGGTAAATGAAAACATCACTTGCACTTCGCGTGCCGCAACCTTGCCGAAGCGCTGCACGAAGGCTTCCAGGGCACCGAAAGAATATTCCGCTTCGCTCAGCGTAATAACGCCGTCAGTAAGCTGGCCCACCGCTTGCTTTAGCCCATCGTAGCCAGCATAGCCAGCAACCATTACGCGCGATTCTCCGTAACTCATGAGCAGGCTTGGGAACATGGTCGCGCTGTAGCGCTGGCATTCATCGACGCCGTCTTGCAAAACGTTCATCACGGCATCGCTTTCCAGATTGCCGCGAAATTGCTCTATATCTATGGGGAATTCGCTGGCAAGCTGGACCTGGTCATCCGCTCTGGACAGGTTGCGGCCCTCTGCAAACACACATTCACGCATGCGCCGCAAGTACGCCTCGGCATAGTTTTCGTCGGTCATCTTCATGGCGCAGTACGCTAGGCACAGCGGCAGCGAAACCATGTCTTGTGGCTTGCCTGAAAAAAGACTCTCGGTAGCAAACGGCATGCCTATCACTTTGGCAGCTTGCGTAAGGTGGTCCACCATGGTCATACGGAAGAATTCGTAGCGCAATTCAGATTCAGGATCGTTACCGATAAATTCAGAGACATCACTTGAAAGCACTCCCATGACAATGCGATAGTCCAGCTGGTCTTCGAGCACTACACGCATCTTGCGAATTTCGGGCTCCATTGCATAGCACCAGAAACAAAGCGGGTCGGTAAAGTGCAGTATCTCAATCTTTTTTTCCATGCCTGCATGGTACCACCAAATACAAATGAACGTGACAAACGCCTGCCCCTTTTCCCAGCAAGGCAAAACCCCTGTCCATTTGTCTTCTTTTTATTCGCGCTCGTTGGCATGCTTGTCTACACTCCCTTCAGCGCAAAGCGTATAATCAATAGAGAGCAAATGATTGCTGAAGGGCTAAAGACTATGCCGACTATTTTGTGCGCGTGGTCTGGCGCCTTATCCAATATGCGTGGTGGCACCATGAAGGAGAAATACATGAAAGCGATTCGCATACTATCTGTCCTATTTATCGTTGCGGCACTGATGTCTTTGCCGGGATGCGCAAACAACACAAACGGCCAGGTGCAGAGTTCAACGGCACAAGAACAGAGTGTAAGCGCCCAGGAGCAGTCCCAAAGTTCGGCCGCGCAGGATCAGTCATCAAGCGCAGACAGTTCAGCTGCGGCAAGTGACGCGAGTTCCTCTACGTCAGGTGACGCAAGCCAGGCGCCCGCTCCGCCCGAAAAGTTTGTCATTCTCCACACCAACGACGTGCATGGCCACCTTGTGCAAAGCGAGGACTGCCTAGGTCTTGGTGCCGTGGCGCAGCTTAAAGCTGACTACTTTGCTAAGGGCTACGACGTTCTTTTGCTCGATGCGGGCGACGTGCTCCAGGGCAGCATGTTGGTTGGCCTTAATCAGGGTGCAGACGTGGCTGGCTTCATGCAAAGCGCTGCCTACGATGCCATGGCGCTGGGCAACCACGAATTCGATTACGGCTCCGACGTCCTGCAGCAGCGCATGGAAAGTTTCCAATTCCCCGTGCTCTGTGCCAACATTTTTGTGGAAGCAACGGGCGAACCTTTTGCGCAGGCAAACCAGATTTTCACCCTCAGCAACGGCGCGAAAGTCGGTGTATTTGGCCTGCTCAGCCCCTCGACTGTCACTGTTTCTCTGCCATCAAACACGGCTGGCCTGAAGTTCCTAGCGGGCGATGAACTCTATGCCTGCGCCCAAGGACAAATTGACGAACTACGAGCCGCTGGCTGTAGCATCGTGGTCTGCTTGGGCCACCTGGGCGAAGAAGGCTCGTGCGCACCTAGTCGCGCAAGCGACTTGGTTGCTAATACGAGCGGCCTAGACGTGTTCATCGACGCGCACGACCATGAAGTTGAAAACACAACAGTGGACAACGCGAAGGGCGAAGCGGTCCCCGTGGTGGAAACAGGCTGCAACCTTGCCAATATTGGCGTGCTCACCTATACGGACGGCAGCTTCACTGAAGAACTTGTCGCTGCAGAATCCTATGAAGGTTCCAATAGCGAAATAGATGAACAGGTAGCGGCTGCGCAAAGCATAGTCGACGAAGCATTGAGTGAAGTGATGGGCGAAACCGCCTTTAGGCTCAGCGGCGACCGCAAGCCGGGCGTGCGCGACAGCGAAACGAACCTGGCCGACTTCTGCACCGACGCAATTCTATGGCTCACGCGCAACAACGCTGAAACCTATCCCGATGCGGCGCTGCTTAACGGCGGTGGCTTGCGCACCAGCATCGAAGCGGGCAACGTCACCCTGGGTAACATACGCGATGTCATGCCATTCGACAATCAGCTATGCACCGTTCAAGTTACGGGTGCCCAGCTGCTTGAAGCCTTTGAAGCTGCCACGCAAGACACCCCCGAAGAAATGGGCGGCTTCCCGCAGGTGAGCGGCATCACCTACACGCTGGACACGACCATGCCCTATGAAAAAGGCGAGGCGTATCCCAATTCGACGTACTTCGCGCCCGCCAATCCGGGCTCGCGCGTAACCATTAGCGATGTGGGTGGCAAGGGCTTCGACCTGGATGCAACGTATACCATTGCTACGCTTAACTTTATCGCGCAGGGCGGCGACACCTACTATTGTTTCGCTGAGGCTGGCGCACTCAATTACCAAAGCATTGGTTACGAAGACTACCAGGCACTTCAGCATTACCTGCAGGACGAACTGGGTGGCACCGTGCCCGACACCTACGCGCAACCCCAAGGCCGCATAACAGTTATCACTGAATAATTGTGACAAGGGGACAGGTC
>CAJOJB010000094.1:0-4539 GCA_905234635.1 uncultured Eggerthellaceae bacterium
ACAGACGCTGGCGAGCACGCGTGATGGCCACGTACGCCAGGCGGCGTTCTTCTTCAACGCCTTCACCGTCCATTACCGACATCATGTGCGGGAAGATGCCTTCTTCCATGCCCGCAACAAAGACCACATCGAATTCCAAGCCTTTTGCGGAATGGATGGTCATGAGGGTAACCGCCTGGCCTTCGTCGGTCATAGTGTCTAGGTCGGTACGCAGGGCTACCCATTCAATAAAGTCGGCAAGAGAATCGCCGCGTAACACACGTACGGGCTCGCCTTCCACGCCTCCTTCGGTGGGGCCGGCAAACATGGCTTCTTCGATGTCATGGGTTTCAGCAAATTCGTCCACAACGCCAAAGAATTCCTTGATATTTTCCACACGCGACCGGGCTTCGTCGGTCCCTTCGTCTTCGAGCGCGCGAACCAGGCCACTGCGATCGATAATCATCTCGACCACTTTGCGCAAGTCACCTTCCCACGTAGCAGCTTCGGCAATGAGGCTTGTAAATTCACCGAGAGCGGTTCGGGTTGCCACGCGAATACCTTCGTCGGCCAACGCAAGCTGGGCGGCGTCCATAAAGCTACAGTTATTTTCACGCGCCAGCTGGTTGATATGTTCAAAGGTTGTTTTGCCTATCCCTCGGCGCGGCACATTTACTACGCGCTGGGCGGCGATGTCGTCGGCGGGATTTACGACCAGGTTAAGGTAGGCCATGACATCGCGGATTTCAGCACGGTCAAAAAAGCGCGTGCCGCCCACAATGCGATAAGGGATACCCGCGCGCAAGAGCATATCTTCAAGCATACGGCTTTGCGCATTCGTGCGATAAAAAACCGCTATCTGGTCGTAGCCAAAACCGTTGCCCTTCTGGTGTTCAATTTCACCCGCAATCCAACGCCCCTCGTCGCGTTCGTCGCTTGCCATATAGACCTGAATTTTATTACCCGACTCCCCTGTTGCCACCAAGCGCTTCGGTTTGCGCTTGGCATTGTTGGCAATAACGGCATTGGCCGCGTCCAAAATAGTGGCGGTAGATCGATAGTTCTTTTCTAGCTTTACCACGTGACACTGCGGATAGTCATGCTCGAACTCTAAGATGTTGCGGATGTCGGCACCACGCCAACTATAAATACTCTGGTCGTCGTCGCCCACTACCATGATATTCTTATGCTCGGCGGCCAGCAGCTGCGTAATGGCATACTGGGCATGGTTGGTGTCTTGATATTCGTCCACCAAGATGTAACGGAATCGACTTTGATACGCTTCGAGCACGTCCTTATTTTGTTTCAAGAGTAACCAGGCATACACAAGAAGGTCGTCAAAGTCGAAGGCATTGGCTGCACGCAAGCGCTCCTGATATGCTTCGTACACTCGAGCAGCCTGCTTAGCAATGGGATCACGCGCTGCTTCTGCGAAATCACCCGGCATAACAAGTTCATTTTTGGCAGTAGAAATACGACTGCGCACCGCATTTAAGGGTATGCGCTTAGGATCGATATCTAAGTCATACATAATGGCTTTGATAAGGCTTTTTGAATCCGAATCGTCGTAAATGGTGAAGTTCTTAGTAAAGCCCAGGCGTTCAGCGTCCGCACGCAAAATGCGAACGCACATGCTGTGGAAGGTAGAAACCCACATACCACGCGCCGCTGGCCCTACCAGCTGGCTTAAGCGTTCGCGCATTTCAGCAGCAGCCTTGTTGGTAAAGGTGATGGCCAAAACTTCCCACGGCGAAACACCGCAGGATTCAATCATATGAGCAATACGATAAGTCAGCACACGCGTCTTGCCGCTTCCCGCACCAGCAAGCACGAGCAGGGGCCCGTCAATACATTCAACAGCTTCCCGCTGTTCGGGATTTAAAGTGTCTAAATCAAGCATGTATTCGATTCTAACTAAAACAAGGTGCCCTTGTAGGCAAAGTAGGCCAGCACCACAATACCTACCACAATGCGGTACCAACCGAAGGCCGAAAAGTCGTTGCGCTTAATATAGGAAAGCAAAAACTTGATAGCGAGCACCGACGTAATGAAAGCCGTTACAAGCCCAACGGCCAGCACCACCAGTTCGGTCTGCGTAAGCGCCAGACCTGCGCTCATAAACTTAACGACTTTCACTAAGCCCCAGCCCAGCATAATGGGAATGGCCAAAAAGAACGTGAATTCAGTTGCCGCCACGCGCGATGTACCTGAAAGCATGCCGCCAATAATGGTTGCTCCGCTGCGGCTGGTGCCAGGCACTACCGCCAAGCACTGGAAAAGCCCAATCTTCAAGGCAACAATCGGGCCAATGTCGTCCACGTTCGAAATGCGAAAGATGTCACCGTCTTCAAAGCCCGTACCTTCGAGTTTGGCATGCTTGCCACCCACGTGTCCGTAAAAGTTTTCTTCTTTTTTGCGATTACGACGCTCCAGCACAATAAAAATAATACCGTACAGGATAAGCATGGCAGCAACAACGGTAGCGTTAAACAAATGTTCTTCGGCCCAGTCGTCCAACAGCAAGCCCACCACGGCGGCTGGAATACAACCAATTACCACCATACCCCACAAACGCCAGGTCGCACGCCTGCCTTCAGGTGTTTTTGAAGGCGAAAAAGGATTCAGCTTATGGAAGTACAAAATGATGACAGCGAGAATCGCGCCAATCTGAATGACAACCAAAAACATGGCAAGGAATGCATCGGACACATCGAGCTTCAAAAATTCGTCAACCAAAATCATGTGTCCCGTTGAAGAAATGGGCAACCATTCGGTAATGCCTTCAACCAGACCAATGATGAATGCTTTTAATGCTTCGTAGAGCACGTAACTCCTTAGTAAATTCCCTCAAGCGATTGTAGCGTAATGTGTACGTCTATACAAAGATAACGGAGCATTTATTGTCGCTGCTACGCATAAAGTGTTCTAATGCTACACTTTTTACAACACATCTCAACTTGATATGGGAAAGAATACGTACTCATTAATGAGTTCAAGAACACGACATAGCTCACCACCCGCAGAAAACACGGCATTAAGCCTTCTAAAGAAGCTCTTTGACCCCGGTATAGAACAGGCGTATAAAAAGGGCCGTTGGTATATTCTTATTGAGCGTTGGTATATGAGTTTTGCCATCTTATTTCTTGAAGTCGTTTTTAAGCTTTCTACCAGGGGTTCTTTCTTCCCCTCCATAATTATTATTGTTCTTTTTTCCATTGCCCTTGGGCAGGTGCTTTACCTACTTGCCTCCATTGCAGGAAACCAGCGAATTAACACCATCATTAAATCGGTCTTTCTTGCCATACTGGGCCTCATATTTACCGTTGAATATTTCGTATTCCGCCAATTTAACGACTTCTATAGCGTCAAGACCGTTTTAGCGGGCGCTGGCGGTGTGGCCACGGGCTTTATGGGAGACGTAATTGCACTCGTTTTTTCCTTACGCGGCATACTACATATTATTCTCTTTTTCTTGCCTTTTATCTTGTATGTTATTCAGGCGCGGTTTGGAATCGACCGAGCACGCGCGATTTCTTTGCCTGAAAAACTTCGCATTTTCCTGGTAAGCCTAGTCGCGTATTTACTCGCCATGCTTATTATTAACATTTCAGGTTCTTACGGTGCTGCCTATAGCTCGCAATACAGTTTTCACACGGCAGTTCCAAACTATGGTTTACTCACGGGCGTACGCAAAGACATTACCCAATCTGAAAGTGTGTCGTTTGAAACCCACGAAGACAACACCACCGAAATTATGCCCACGAAGCAGCATACCGTTAACTGGGACAACTACGATGACGCGGTTATGGATATCGACTTTAAGGCCCTTGAAGAATTGGCCTGGGACGAAGACTGCCAGCAGCTCGATTCATACGTTGCCTCCCTTACGCCCAGTAAGAAAAATGACATGACGGGCAAGTTTTCTGGCTACAACCTCATCTTCATTTCAGGGGAAGCCTTTTCCCACGGAGCCATGGATTCCAAGCTCACTCCAACACTGTGGCGCATGTATACCAAGGGCATTATCTTTACCGACTATTATCAGTTTGAAAGCGCAGGAACCACAGGCGGCGAATGCCAAAACATCTTTGGCTTAATCCCCGTTGACGGCGGCGAATCTGTTATCGAAGCAGCTAACAATAATAACTACTTCACCACGGGCAGTATCCTTAATCGCCTGGGATATAACGGCTGGGCCTTCCATAACAACACCTACACCTTCTACGAGCGCGACCAAACCCACAATAGCATTGGCTACAACAATGGCTACATGGGCTACGACAATGGCATGGAAGAATATGTAAGCGAGCAGTGGCCGCAGTCCGACCTGGAAATGATTAAAGGAACCTTCGACAACATCTATTGCGACAAAGAACCCTTCAACGTATATTACATGTCGGTATCTGGGCATTCGGGCTATACTCGCGATGGCAATGCCATGACCGAAAAGAATTGGGCAGTCGTCAAACAATGGGCCAAAGAAAACAAAAAGGACTATAACGACACCATTCTTGGTTATCTGGCAGCAAATCTTGAACTTGAATACGCCATGGAATACCT
>CAJOJB010000094.1:4553-6331 GCA_905234635.1 uncultured Eggerthellaceae bacterium
CCGTCATACCTTAATCGTTATTACCGGCGACCACTTCCCTTACGGTTTAGACGAAGGTTCCGACATGGGTGGCGGCAACCTGGCTAAGCTATATGGTGAAGACATCAAGAGCTTCTTTGAGCGCGACAAAAACGCATTGATTATGTGGAGCGCCAGCCTCGAAGACGAAAAGCCTATCGTGGTGCGCGAGCCCACTTCGAGCTTGGATATCTTGCCCACCTTGTGCAACCTTTTCGATGTTGAATGGGATTCACGCCTGCTTCCTGGGCGCGATGTCTTTTCTAATGCCGAGGCGCTGGTCTTTAATCCTGCGTACTTCTGGAAAACGACCGAAGGCTACTCGATGTATGCCGACTTTACGCCCAACCCCGATTCTACGCTTACCGACAGCGCGGCATATGCGCAGCGCTATGACACCATTGTGGCAAACAAGATTAACTACTGCCGAGGGGTGCTGGCTCACAACTATTATGAGCACGTATTTGGCGAAAACCCCGATGTCGACATAGTCCACGATAGCAATATCGATATCGGACTCGCCTTGCACAATGACGCCGTTGCCCGTACATCAAAAGCTGCTGCAGACAAAGCTGAAAACGAAAACAGCGAAGGTAGCGAAAGCTCCGAAAACAACGGCTCTAGACAGGAAGAAGAGTCTTTAGACCAACGCTAACCGCGAGCTAAAACCTTAACTATGCTGGCTATTCACGATCTGAGTTTCCGCATATATCGACTGCAAGATAGCCATAAGAATTGAATAGAATTTGGCATCTTCTTCGTCGGAGCGGCTCGTCACCACCGCAGGGATGGTGCCACAAACCGTGCCTGCAATAGGCAAATGCGCAAAGTAATGAATGCTTTTATACAGCACGTTACCCGTAAGGAAATCTGGTAAAAGCAGCAAGTCGGCATGTCCCGCCATGGGCTTGTCGATACCTTTATGTTCGGCAGAATGCGGGTCAATAGCATTGTCGAGCGCAAAGGGACCGTCGACGTACACACCTGTGGGCCATTCCATTTCAGAAAGCTTCTGCGCGTCAACGGTAGAAGGAATGTTTTCCTTAACTTCTTCAACGGCAGATAGCACACCAACATTAATTTCGTCCATACCAAAGGCATGCAACAATTCGATAGCGTTTTCGATAATCTGCACCTTGTCTTCCAGCGTGGGTTCGCGAATAAAGGATGTATCGGACGCAAACATAAAGCCCTGTCGCTCAGGGTAATACCAAGCAGTTGTATGGCTGAGCTTGCGCCCTGGCTTACAGAAACCACGTTCCTTGTCGATTAAGCCCCAAATGAACGAAGCCGTCTTCATAAGACCCTTCATAGGAATGTCAGCCCATCCCGCCTTCACCATGTCAAGCGCAAGGTTGATAGCGTGTTCGCCGCGATGCATGTCGACGATTTCGTAATTAGACGCAGGCTCTTCAAATTCTTCAAGAAGACGCAAGATTTCTTTTTCCTGACCAAGCAAAACACCTTCGGCTACGCCGCGGCGACGTGCGTCAACAACCGCTGAAAGGGCCGCGTCGTCATGGGCCCCGCAAAGAACTATGGTCTTTTTAATATGATTATCGAGCAGATGCTGACTTATTTCGTCAAAATTATGAAACATAACCTCCACCCTTCTTCGGACCATAATAACAAAGACATTCCACATACGCTAAAAGCTTGGGCGGATTGACTCATAATTAATGTTACCGAAGCAGGTATCGTTGACTCATAATTAAAATGTTACCCAACGATGCCTCCTCCTCTCATTGGTCTGACCGCTA
>CAJOJB010000094.1:6447-9911 GCA_905234635.1 uncultured Eggerthellaceae bacterium
CGAAAAGGCTTTGGGTAACATTTTATTTTGAGTCAACACGTGCCCTGCGACAATGTTACCATTCCGCAGGATTGGCACTGCAAAACTACCTGTGACGTTTTGGAACGAGCACCCTAGGCGAGTTCGTCTTGCGAAATAAGATTAAACCCAGCCTGTTCGATAATGTCGGCCGCTCTTTCGGGACAGTCTACTTTGAACACATCGACAGAGCGGTTTTCATCGATATTGAAACAGTAGCCGTATTCGATATTACATTTCAATTCTTCGAGAGCTTCAAGCAGATCCGCCAAGCCACCTGGGCGATTCGGCACTTCAACGGCCACGACCTTGGTGGACATGGCGCGAAAACCAGCCTGATCAAGCACGTCGACCGCGCGGGCGGTGTCGCTGCAAATAATGCGCACCAAACCATAGTCAGCAACTTCGGCAATGGTGAGCATGCTCATGTTAATGTTGTTGTCGGCCAGCGTGCGGCACAAAGCGCTTAAGCGGCCTTCAGAATTCTCTAAGAAAACGGTCAGCTGATTAATCATTAGTCTGTTCCTTCCCTCAGGTCGACAATGCGTTTGGCCTTACCTTCGCTGCGCGGAATACTCTTTGGTTCCACTATTTTAATCTCGAGGCCAATGGAAAGGGCCGATTTCATGGCCGCCTTAATTTCTTTCTGCAGGCGCTGGATATTGCTCATTTGGTCGAAGTCGAAGTCGGGGTTGACTTCAGCCTTTAAGGTAACCAGGTCGAGCGATCCTTTGCGTGACAGTTCAATTTCATACCATGAGCTCATTTCATCGAAGGTCTTCATGACGTCTTCAATCTGGCTGGGGAATACATTCACGCCGCGAATAATAAGCATGTCGTCGGTGCGCCCATGCAAGCGGTCGATGCGCCGATGCGTACGGCCGCAGGCGCAGTCACCAGGGATAATGCGTGTGATGTCACGCGTGCGGTAGCGCACCACAGGCACGGCCTCGCGGTCAACGCTGGTAAGCACCAGTTCGCCCCATTCACCGTCGGGCAGACGCTCCCCTGTTTCGGGGTTAATAATTTCTGCAAAGAAGTGGTCTTCAGCCAAGTGGAGACCGTTTTGGTCCAGGCACTCGATAGCCACACCGGGACCCATGGTTTCGGTGAGGCCATAAACGTCGAGCACCTTGTAGTTCAGCTTTGCTTCCAGATCAGCACGGAAATTGTCGCTGAAAGGTTCGGCGCCATGAATGCCTGCGCGCAGGTTGAAGTCCTTTACGGGATCCAAGCCCATTTCAAGGGCCGTGTCGGCAATGTGCATGGCGTAGCTCGGCGTGCAGCACAGGATAGTTGAACCCATTTCACGTAGCACGCGAATTTGGCGCTCCGTATTCCCCGCGCTCATGGGGATGGTGGTGCAACCTGCAGCAAGACTGCCATAGTGCGCACCCAAACCACCCGTAAATAAGCCGTAGCCATAGCAAATATGACACACGTCGTCGGGGCCGCCGCCAGCAAATTCGATACCGCGGGCAAAGCAATCGCCCCAGATTTCCAGGTCTCGTTCGGTGTAGCCGCCCACGGTAGCCACGCCCGTGGTGCCAGACGACATGTGAATTTCTTTCACTTCGGAAAGCGGCACAGCGAACAGGTCGTAGGGGTAACTGTCGCGCAGGTCCTGTTTGGTTAAGAAAGGGGCCTTTGTCAGGTCGTCCAGGCTGTTAAACGAATAAGGGTCAAAGCCAGCTTCATCAAAAGACTTCTTGTAAAAGTCCACGTTTTCATAGCACGCTACGAGCGTCTTCTTGATGCCTTCAAGCTGGATTTGCTCGATTTGCTCGTGGGGCAAATGGAGCACTTCGTCTTGCTTACCCATTTCGTTTCCTTTCGCTTTACTAAAGTAAAGTATTGTACTCCTCACGCCAAACTATGCCAGGAATTTGGCTAAACGCAACAAAACCGCAATAGTTTGGTGAGCAATGGCAACCTGAACTAAACCCAAACCTAGCCCAAGCTAACCCCAGCTAGACTCAAGCTAGCCCCATAAACCCAAAGCCCAGTGTTTCCCATGCGTTAAAAACTGTGCTTTTTATTAGTGCGCGCACGGCATGGAATATAATCGTTTCGTTATTCAAATTCACGAGGAAGGTGCCCTTATGCAGACCGACGTCCGTCCCGATTCCATGGAGCGTATTACCACCCCAGAACTTGCCCAAGCCTTTATTGAAGAACAAATTGCCGAAATCCAAACACAGGTTGGCGACGGCAAAGTTCTGCTGGCCCTTTCAGGCGGTGTTGACAGCTCGGTTGTAGCAGCGCTCTTGATTAAAGCCATTGGCAAGCAGCTGGTGTGCGTGCACGTAAACCACGGACTTATGCGCAAAGGAGAATCCGAGCAGGTTATCGACGTGTTCCAAAACCAGTTGGACGCCAACCTGATCTACGTTGATGCCACCGACCGTTTTTTGAGCCTGCTTGAAGGTGTGGCTGATCCTGAAGCAAAGCGCCATATTATTGGCGAAGAGTTCATTAAAGTGTTCGACGAAGAAGCTGCCAAGCTCGAAGGCATTGGTTTTTTGGGTCAAGGCACCATTTACCCCGACATCTTAGAATCCAAAGACGGCGTGAAGGCGCATCACAACGTTGGTGGCCTGCCGGAAGAAATGGAAATGGAACTGGTCGAGCCCGTGAAGTTGCTCTACAAGGACGAAGTGCGCATGGTAGGCCGTGAACTGGGACTCCCCGATTCCATGGTGGACCGCCAGCCCTTCCCAGGGCCTGGCTTGGGCGTGCGCTGCACCGGTGCCATTACGCGCGACAGGTTAGAAGCGCTGCGCGAGGCTGACGCAATTGTGCGCGAAGAAATTGAGGCGGCGGGTGTGAATGCCTGGCAGTACTTTGCCGTGGTGCCCGACTACCGTGCCACGGGTGTGCGTGACGGCAAGCGTGCCTACGACTGGCCTTGCATTATTCGCGTTATCAATTCGGTTGATGTCATGACTGCTACCGTGCCCGAACTGGACTGGGCACTGCTCCACCGCATGTGCGATCGCATTTTGGCTGAAGTGCCCGGCATCTGCCGCGTGGCTTACGAACTTTCGCCGAAGCCCATTGCTACCGTAGAGTGGGAATAAAATTCGCAAGAAAACACTTTTCCGCACTCCGCCCCGAAACACAACGAAACCGCAGGTCAGAAGTGGTGTGTCCGAGAAATCGGCGCACCACTTCGCTTCGAAAGAAGGCACTCCTTTCGGGATTATTCGTACCGGAATTCGTACCACCCCAGCGCCACCATTCGCGATGCTGGGCACTGAGAGGAGATTAGAAAGATGATCAACGAAGCGAAGATGACCGAACTCACCCAGGCCGAGGACATGGCATACTTTAGGGCCGATCTTTGTCTCTACTCGCCCGAGAGCTATTCGCTTGAGGAAAAGAGAGACATTTGCAACGACATGATGAGTACGAGCAAGGCGGTGCTCGACGCCATGCGCGACGAC
>CAJOJB010000095.1 GCA_905234635.1 uncultured Eggerthellaceae bacterium
GCGACTTCGCCACGCAGGCCATAGAGCCCAGCGCGCCCGAACTGCGCACCTATACCGACGACATGATTCTTGCCATCCGCCGTGCGGGGCGCGCGGGGCTTTTGGGTGGCGTGCGTACGGTTTATATTGGTGGTGGCACGCCTTCGTTTTTAGGGCAGAAGTATCTGACCGAACTGCTCTACACCTTGTCGCTTTCCATGCATTTGACTGAAGAAGTTGAGTGTACTGTTGAAGCGAACCCCGACAGCCTCGGCAATCGCTTGGTACGCGACCTCTGGGCGCTTGGTGTTAATCGCCTTTCCATGGGCGTGCAGAGTTTTAGTGATACTGAACTACAGGCACTTGGGCGCGTTCACTCGGCCCAGCAGGCGCGTGATGCGATCGCTGCTGCCAAGGAACGTTTTGAAAATGTGAGTCTTGATTTAATGTGCGGAATTCCAGGGCAGACCCTTGAAAGTTTCCGCGAAAGTTTGAAACAAGCTGTTTCTTTAGGTGTTACGCATGTGAGCGTGTATCCGCTTACCATTGAAGAGGGGACACCCTTCGACGGGATGGTCCAGGCAGGTGAATTGCCTGAGGTAGACCCCGATTTTCAGGCGGATTGCATGGAACTGGCAGCGGAAGTGTTGGAGGCGGCTGGTATGCGGCGCTATGAAGTTGCAAGCTACGCGCGACCTGGTTTTGCCTGTCAACACAACATCGCCTATTGGACGGGCGTGCCGTATTTAGGTTTGGGCGAAGGTGCTGTCAGTATGACGCAAACTGCTACTGAGCGCGTGCGTTTCGATGTACGCGGAGAAGTTCTCGAGCGCTTGGATGCACAAGAAATGCTTGCCGAAGACCTTATGTTAGGGATGCGCATGACGGAGGGCGTTGGTCCAAGGCTTATTCAGCTTGCTCGATCAACGTTTACCACGTTCGATGACGTTTGTGGCGAACTTGTCGAACGCAAGCTTGCCCGTTGGGAAGGGGAGCGCTTCGAACCCACCACACGCGGCTGGCTTTGTGGCAACGAACTCTTTGTCGCCTTCCTCAACCTATAAGTGGGAAAATGGGGTCGGAGGATTTCTTCCCAAAAATGGGAAAAATCCTCCGACCCCATTTTCCCACTTAAGTATGACGGTTTAGTATCAGCCTTAGCACTCGGCAGGCACGGCTGCTAAAATGCTTGGTTGTAGTTAATCAACCACAAACAGGGGGTGACATGCTTTCCGATAGGCGCCAGCGCGTTCTTGCTGCTCTTATTGAAGAGTATGTTCATCATGCCCTGCCTGTGGGTTCGCGCACACTCGTGGAAAACTACCAGCTGGGCGTAAGCTCCGCCACGGTGCGCAATGACCTTTCCGCACTCGAAGACGCGGGTTATATTACGCAGCCACATACGTCGGCGGGTCGTATTCCCACCGATTTTGGTTATCGTTCTTTTGTCGACGAGCTATTTGCCAACGAGCTCCCCGAAGACGAAAGCGGCGACGAACAGTTCCTTCAGGCGGTCGAGCAGGCCCGCCAGCAGGCAGACGAAGTTGACCGCCTGCTTCGCCAAACAACAGCAGCCCTGGCGCGCCTGACTGAATGTCTTTCCATTGCGGTGCCGCCACAAACCATGTCGCTTAACATTGGGCAAATGAGTGGGCTTTCCACCTTGCTTCAGCAGCCCGAATTTGCCCGACCGCAAGCTATTTTACCTGTGGTGCAAACTCTTGAAGATGAAACCGTGCTTATGGAAATCGTCGATGCAGCGGAAGCGGAAGACGAAACGGTCGTGCGCATTGGTCATGAAAACGAAAACGAGCTTTTAAACAGCGTATCCGTGGTGGCAAGCAAGTACGGCTGCGGCCCCCATACAGGCGTTATTGCCGTCATTGGGCCGACGCGCATGAATTACGCGCAGGTCATTCGCGCTGTGCGTGCCGCGCGCGAAGCATTAATGGACGACGATTTAACAGACAATAATTAAGGAAGGCAAACAAAGCATAATGGCAGCAGATCTTTACGAAGTACTTGGTGTGGCCCGCAATGCCACCGACGATGAAATAAAGAAGGCGTTCCGTCATAAGGCGCGCCAGCTTCACCCCGATGTTAACAAAGCCGAAAACGCCGAAGAACAGTTTAAGGAACTCAACGAAGCCTACGACGTACTTTCGGACCCCAACAAGCGTGCCCAGTACGACCGCTTCGGCACCATTCCTGGTGCTGCTGGTTCGGGTCCAGCGTATGTGGACTTTGAAGATTTGTTTGGTGGCGGTTTTGGCATGGGCGACCTGTTCAGCAGCTTCTTTGGAGGCATGGGTGGCATGGGAGCAACCGTGCGCCGCGAAGGTCGCGACATGGGCGTGGGCTTGCGTCTGACCTTGGAAGAAGTGGCTGCCGGTTGCAAGAAGGAAATTGTGTACGACCGCCTAGCCCCGTGCCCTGAATGCGAAGGCACCGGCATGGGCGAAGGTGGCAAGCGCGTGACTTGCCCCGAATGCAACGGTCGCGGGCGCGTGGTAACCGTCCAGCGCACCTTTTTAGGTGACATGCAGACGGCATCGACCTGCCCGCATTGTGGCGGCACGGGTGAAACCATCGAAAACGCTTGCCCCGAATGCGAAGGCCAGGGGCGCGTGCCCGACCGTCAACGTGTGACCGTGGAAGTGCCCGTTGGTATTCGCGACGGACAGCAGCTTCGCCTGACTGGTTTTGGCGAAGCGGGCATGCAGGGCGCCGAAGCGGGTAGCCTCATTGTGACCTGCCGTATCCGCCCGCACGACTATTTCCAGCGCGAAGGCGACAACCTGCATACGCTTGTTAATATTTCCATTGTCCAGGCATGCTTGGGTGCCGAAATCGAAGTTGATGGCATTTTGGAAAATGAAAAAGTGAAGGTTCGCATTCCCGAAGGCTGCCAAAATAACCAGGTGGTACGCACAAGAGGTTCTGGTATGCCCAAGTTTAAGAGCGAGGGGCGTGGCGACCTGTTCACCCACGTAAACGTCGAAGTGCCCAAGAAACTTTCCAAACGCGAACGAGAAATTTTGGAAGAGCTGGCTGCCGAAATGGGGGAAGACGTTGCTTCGGCTCGAACTCCTTTCCAAAAGATTCGCGACGTTTTCAACTAGAGCGTGTCCGTCTAACTAGAGTGCGTCCGTTATGAGCTTGCATCGCTTTTTTCTGGAAAACCAAGTTTTAGCGCAAGAAAGTGCGGAAGAGTTTGCCCTGCGTTTGTCTGCGGACGATTTAAAGCACGCGCGGGTGTTGCGCCTGCAAGTGGGGGAACATATTGCGGTCATAGACGCCGCGACCGATTATTTCGAATGCGAAATTGTGTCCTTCGATGACGACGTGCGCGTGCGCATTGCATCACATGAAGCGAACGAAGAAGCAGGACCGCAGGTCATCTTGCTGCAGGGGCTTGCGAAGGGCGACAAGTTTGACGATGTGGTACGCCACGCAACAGAAATTGGCGTGGCTGCCTTTATCCCGCTGGCGTGCGAACGCAGCGTGGTGAAGCTTGACGAAAAGAAGGCTGCGGCGCGGGTGGCGCGCTGGGAAAACATTGCGAAGTCGGCGGCCATGCAGGCGGGCTTGCGGTCAATTCCAGAAATTGCTCAGCCGGCCACGGTTGGTGAAGCCAGCGACATGATTGGCGGTGCCACTTGCGTGCTCGTGGCATGGGAAGAAGTAAGTAAGCCCACCATTAAAGAAGCGCTTCAGAATGCATTGGAGGCAACGCTTACCCCTGTTGAAGACGCGCGCGTAGCCGTGGTCGTGGGGCCCGAAGGAGGGCTTACGCAGGCAGAGGTCGAACAGCTTCTCGCCAGCAATACTCATAGTTTTGCCGTTACGCTCGGACCCAACATTCTTCGCACTGAAACAGCAGGTTTAATTGCGCCTGCCATCACCATCTATGAGCTGGGCGGGCTCCAGTGAAGTTTTCGCTAGTAAATTTGGGTTGCAAGGTAAATAGGGTGGAGGCCGACTCGATTGGAGCGGCCCTGCTTGCAGCTGGCTGGGTCGCGGTAGACGAAGGTGCGGATGTAGCCATTGTTAATACCTGTACGGTAACTGCCGAAGCCGACCGCAAAACGCGCAAGGAAGTCAACCGCGCTGTGGCGCACAATCCAGGTGCTCCTGTGTTGGTAACGGGTTGCGCGGCAGCCATAGACCCTGCGGCCTATGAAGCCTTGTCTTCTGCGGTACGCGTGGTGGAAAAGGGAAATGTGGTCACGGAATGCCTAGGTTTGGAACAGAAATAGATTGGAACAAAAACCCGTCCCCTGTTCCATTCCCTGTTCCGTTGCTGCGTGTGGGCGAAGAATTCCCAACGCGGGTGGGCGTGAAGGTGCAGGATGGCTGCGACAACGCCTGTACCTATTGCATTGTGCATGTGGCACGCGGGAAGGCCTGGTCGGTCCCTGTTCAGCAGGTGCTCGACGAAGTACAAGCCTATGCCAGGGCGGGCGTGCACGAAGTGGTGCTCACGGGCATAGACTTGGGCGCCTATAGTTCGCAGGGTGCTTCGCTTGTAGACCTTATTCTGCAGCTGCGCTCCGTTGCCCCCGAAACCCGTCTGCGCATTTCGAGTATTGAACCCGTAACGATTGGCGACGCCCTCATCGAAGTGCTTGCCAGCCAAGATGGCATGGTGTGTCGACATTTGCACGTTCCTTTGCAAAGCGGATCTTCCAAAGTGTTGCACGACATGGCACGCCGCTACAGCGCCGAAGAATATGCCGCCACCATTCAAAAGCTTCGAGCCGCCATTCCGCGACTGGCGCTTTCGACCGACGTCATTGTGGGCTTTCCAGGCGAAACCGAAGAAGACTTTACGGCAAGCCTCGACCTTGCGCGTGTCTGCAAGTTTTCACGTATGCACATCTTCCGTTATTCACGGCGTGAAGGCACACCTGCAGCTGCACGCACCGACCAAATTGCCCCCGAAGTGAAGGCAGAACGGATGGAACGTATGCAGCAGCTAGCCAATGAATTGCGGTTAGCCGAAGCGCGGGAACGCGTAGGTTCCCAAGAGCGTATACTTATAGAAGGTTGCGGGCGCGGCATGAGCGAATCGTACTTCGAAGTGCATGTGCCCGAAACTGCGCAGCGCGGTGCCCTGGTGGAAGCCACCCTGCGCGAATACAATGAAAAGGATGGAACATTTAGCCTATGACAAGCGACACTAACATTACCTTTAACGTACCAGATGCAATCGACATGACCCTGGTGGTGGGCAGTGGCGACGAACTGCTGCACCTTATAGAAGACGCCTTTGACGCTCGTGTGACGGTGCGCAGCAATGCCGTTACTTTAAGCGGCTCGCACGACGAAGTGCAGGTGTTAACCACCCTCTTCAACGAACTCATTAAATATATCGAAGCTGGCGGCGTGCCCGACCAAGCCTATGTACGCAATTCCATTGACCTGTTGCGTAGTGGCGACTATGCACCCTCCGCCTTGCGTGACGACATCTTGCTTACCTATCGTGGTCGTGCCCTGCGTCCCAAAACAGCTGGGCAGAAAACCTACGTTGACGCCATCCGTAAAAATACGATTACATTGGGCCTGCTGGCACAGGCAAGACCTACCTTGCCATGGCCATGGCTGTGGCGGCGCTCAAGCGCAAAGAAATCGGGCGCATCATTCTTACGCGCCCTATCGTTGAAGCGGGGGAGAGCCTGGGTTTTCTTCCTGGCACCTTAAACGAAAAGGTCGACCCTTACATTCGCCCACTCTACGACGCCCTCTTTGACATGTGCGACATGGAACGCGCAAACCGTTACCTGGACGACGGCGTTATTGAAATTGCCCCGCTTGCCTTCATGCGTGGGCGCACCTTAAACGACAGCTTTATTATTTTGGATGAAGCTCAAAACACCACGCCTGAACAGATGAAGATGTTTTTGACGCGCTTGGGTTTTGGCTCGAAGATGGTCATTACGGGCGACACGACCCAGATTGACATTCCTAAAGGTGTTTCAGGTTTGAAACAGGTGCGCAGCGTGCTCGACGGTATCGACGGCATTGCGTTTTGCGACTTTACCGGCAAAGACGTCGTGCGCCATTCGCTCGTACAAGCTATTGTAAGTGCCTACGACAATGCCTTTGCGGCTGACGTGGCCACGCGCGAAACAAAAGACCCCGCCGACGGCCTCGTGATATAAAGCGACTAAGCACTTCGAGCAATACGTTTTGGGAAGTGGCTGCAATATTTCAGGGAAGTTAGCTCAAGCAATCGCGCATCAAGTAAGCTCAAACAATCGAGTGTCAAGGAGAGCAGATGGACGTATTAGTAACCGTTGAACATGGTAACAACTTGGTTGAAGAAGTTGATGTTGAAGGTCTGTGCACTTTTGCCATGGAGCAGATGGAGCTGCCCGCCCACGCGGAGCTTTCAGTGACCTTTGTGAGCAACGACGAAATGGCGCGGCTGAATAAGGAATACCGCGGCATGGAAGGGCCGACCGACGTTCTTTCTTTCGAATGTGACAATATAGACGAC
The DNA here is from genome assembly GCA_905234635.1 of uncultured Eggerthellaceae bacterium. Lineage (GTDB taxonomy): Bacteria > Actinomycetota > Coriobacteriia > Coriobacteriales > Eggerthellaceae > CACXMZ01. The sequence goes on from CAJOJB010000095.1 coordinate 6,482, forward strand.
GAAGTTTCCCAGGCGGCCGGCGAAGACGCGCCCTATGAATTGGGAGACATTGTAATTGCGCCCGATGTTGCGGCCGCCCAGTCAGACGACTATGGCACCAGTATCGTAGAAGAGTTCGAGTTGCTGCTTGTCCATGGCATTCTGCACCTCTGCGGCATGGACCACATTGAAGACGCAGAAGCGGAAACCATGGAAGCGCGCGAACAAGAAATACTGAAAGCCTGGAGGGCGCTCTAGTATGAAGCCAAGCGGCGAAAGAACACCTTTAGCTGAATCGTTCCAGCACGCCCTTGATGGCATTAAAGCAGCAGCTCAAGGGCGCAATTTCCGCATTCAGGTTGCCATTGCCGTGCTTGTCATTGTGCTGGGTGTGGCGCTGCACATTTCGGTCTTTGAATGGCTGGTCGTGGTGTTTTGTATCGGTGCCGTACTGGGCGGGGAATGTATTAATACCGCCATCGAAGACATGGTTGATCTGTCGGTAAAAACTTTCAAGCCTCAGGCAAAACGAGCCAAAGACGTGGCCGCGGGTGCCGTGTTAGTGCTTTCTCTTGCTTCACTTGTTGCTGGACTTATCATTTTCGTTCCGAAGCTGTTCTAAGGGGTTTCTGTGTCTGAATGTTCACCTCATAAGCCATTTCGTTCAGGCTTCGTGGCCTTGGTGGGGCGCCCCAATGCGGGTAAGTCTACGCTGCTTAATGCGATTATGGGGAAGAAGATTGCCATCACATCTTCTACGGCACAAACCACGCGCCATCGTTTCCGTGCGGTGCTCACACGCGATACCTTTCAGCTGGTATTGGTGGACACGCCGGGCTTGCATAAGCCCCATGACGTACTGGGCGAAGAACTGAACGCGAGTGCCCTGCAAGCGCTTGACGGCATTGATGCTGTCGCCTTTTTGCTCGATGCTTCGGCTCCCTTGGGTACGGGCGACGAATGGGTGCTTGAGCACGTCAAAGCGTGCAAGGCGAAAAAGATTCTCGTGGTAAACAAGGCCGACCTGGTGGGCAAAGACGCCATCCAGTCGCAGATCGATGCCGCCCAGGAGCGCGCCCAGTGGGACGCTGTTTGCGTGGTGTCTTCAACGCAGGGTGAAGGGGTTGACTCCTTTGTAACCGTCTGCGCGAGCATGCTGCCTGAAGGCCCCCAGTGGTTCCCGGCCGATATGGAAACCGACCAGCCCATTGAAGTGGTGGTGGCAGAATTCATTCGCGAAAAAATACTTCGTTCCTTCCATGACGAAATTCCCCATGCCATTGGTGTGGTGGTCGACGACATGGAATACGACCAGAAGAAAAACCTTGAACGCATCTATGCCATGATCTACGTGGAACGTGAAAGCCAAAAGGGCATGATTATTGGCAAGGGTGGGGCAGCCCTTAAGCGGGTGGGCACTGAAGCGCGCCAGGACCTAGAACAGCTGCTTGGTAGTCGCGTGTTTTTAGACTTGCACGTGAAGGTGCGCAAAAACTGGCGCCGCGACCTGAATCAAATTCGCCGCTTCGGTTACGGGGAAGGCATCTAGGCTATGAGCGCGGGGCGCAACTACCACGCGAGCGTGCTTGTGCTCAAGAAAACCAAGCTCGGTGAAGCCGACCTTATTCTTACCATGCTTGCGGGTGACGGCTCGCTGGTGAAAGCAGTGGCAAAGAGCGCCCGCAAGCCTACGAGTAGTTTTGCCACGCGCCTTGACTTGTTTTGCGAAAGCGAAGTTATGCTCGTGAGGGGGAGTAACTTAGACATCGCACGGGAGCCACGCCTTCTCAAAAGTCACGACTACGTGCGTACCAACGTGGCAGCAAGCTATGCCGCGTCGCCCATTCTCGATTGTTTGGCGCAAGTGGCCTTGCCCGACCTTCCCGTTGAACACCTCTATGCTATGTCGGTTGCCGCGCTCGCGCATTTTGAAGATGCTGCAGAAGAACAGATGCCTGCTATTACGGCCGCCTTCCTGGTGAAGCTATTTGCCCTCCTGGGCATTCGTCCCGTCCTCGACCATTGCATTTCCTGCGGTGTCTCATTTGGGGACGGAGTAAAAATGAGACAAAGTTGTCCCACTTTTGCTCCGTCTCCAAATGAGGCAAATGAGACAGACACCCAGCAGCTTGTTGGTTTTTCTTTTAGTGATGGGGGCTATGTGTGCGATGCGTGCGGCAACAGCTTCGACCGCGTGCAGATTGAAGCGGAAACCCTCCGCTGGGGCCAGGTGCTTCTGGGAGCAACTTTCGATGAAATCTGCGAAATGAAGGTACCCATCGAAGCGTCTTTTGCCGTGCTTCATTTTGCCCATCGTTGGTTACGCGAAACCCAAAACATCAATTCGAAAGCCCTCAACCAGTTGCTTACTTGTGGGCTGTTTTAGCCCCGCTGCTCGTTGAATTGTTATACGCTTGCATCCATGCTTCACCATACGGCCTGCACATTTGTTTGCGCAGGTCGCTTGCCATGCGTATAATGGCACGCGCTGCTTGAACTGCAGCATTGCTTTTAACTTAGATTGCACGCGCCACCTGGCATGCATTCCCAGTTAGAAGTGGACCGTACAAGTGCCGCCCGCAGAGTGCGAGTTGGCAAGGAAAAGTGCCGCCTGTTTTGCAGGCTGGCCAAAAGAGAAAGGTGGGAATCATGGCTGACAAGCTTAGCATTTCCAAAGAACGCACTGCAGAAATTATCAAGGAATTCGGCAAGGGCGAAGGCGACTCCGGTTCCGCTGAAGTACAGGTTGCTATCCTGTCCGAGCGCATTTCGAACCTGACCGAACATCTGAAGACGCACAAGAAGGACAACCATTCGCGTCGCGGTCTGATGATGCTCATTGGTAAGCGCCGCGGTCTTTTGAAATACATCAAGAATCGCGACATCCAGGAATACCGCGAACTTATCGCCAAGCTCGGTATCCGCGACAACATTTAATGAATTGCAAGCCTGCCGCAACTCGGCGGGCTTGTCTTTTGTGGGTCCATGCGCAATGGGGCGTATGGGAAAGAAGAGAAAGTTGAAACAAGTAGCATGAACAAAGTAGTTGAAGAATTCGAGTTGTACGGTAAAACGTATCGATTCGAAACAGGCGAGTTGGCCAAGCAAACCACGGGTTCCGTTTTGGTAACCCAGGGTGAAACCACCTGCCTGGTTACTGCGGTCGTTTCACAGGAAGAAAAGGACTACGACTTCTTCCCACTGACCGTAGACTTTATTGAAAAGATGTATGCCGTGGGTCGTATTCCTGGTGGTTATCTGAAGCGCGAAAGCCGCCCCAGCGAAAAGGGTACGCTTACGGCTCGCATGATCGACCGCCCGATTCGCCCTGGCTTCCCCGAGGGCTTCAAGCAGGAAGTGCACGTTGTGGCCACTTCCTTTGTCTGCGACAGCATCAACCCGCCCGACTGCATTTGCGTGGGCGGTGCTTCCGCGGCGCTTATGGCTGGTGGCGCTCCTTTTGAAGGCCCTGCGGCCTGCGTGCGCATTGCGCGCAATACCGAAACGGGCGAATGGATTGTCAACCCCACCTACGAAGAGCAGGAAACGAGC
>CAJOJB010000096.1 GCA_905234635.1 uncultured Eggerthellaceae bacterium
CAGGTTACAAGAAAAAATGACACGAGCGCCTGGAGCCAACAGGCGCTTTATTTTTGTGAGCAGTTCAACGTGGTCGCGCTGAACTTCGAAGCTGCGCTCCCCCATGGCTTTGGAATTTGAAAAGGTGGGCGGGTCGCAAAATACCAGGTCGAAGGGGTGAGTGTGTGGCGCTGGCTGCCCTTGGGCCACTGGCTGTTTTTGGGCTGCCGGCTGCCCTGGGGTGCCCGCCTCGAGCTGCACAATAGTTTGGTCGAGCCACTCGCGCACATTGGCGCGAACAAACTGGTGTTGTGGCCCCGTAAAGCCATTGAGTTCCATGTTGCGTTTCGCCCAGGCAAGATAGGTGTTTGAAAGGTCCACGGTCGTGGTACTAGCCGCACCACCACCGGCCGCATAAACAGTGGCAGTACCGGTGTAGGCAAACAGGTTCAAGAAACGCTTGCCCTCCGCCATGGAACCCAGCATATTGCGCGTTATACGATGGTCCAAAAACAGGCCCGTATCAAGGTAGCTATTCAAATCAACTTCGAAGGTATAACCCGATTCCAATACGGACAATACATGCGCTTCGCCCCGCGCTTCGCGGTACTGCTGCCCACCTTTGGCGCGTTTACGCACCTTGGAAAAAACGTGCGAAGAATCTATGTCCAACAGAGCAGGCACTATGGCCGTTGCGTCCTGAAAACGGCGATCGGCCAAGAGGGGATTGATGGAAGCTGGAGCCTGATATTCGGCAAGGCGTGCGCAGACTTCGCCTGTTTGCGCATGCTGGTATAAGTCAACCGACAGGGCATAGTCGGGCAAGTCGGCATCGTAGATACGGTAGCAACTTACCCCTTCCTTGCGTGCCCACTTGGCACGTTCCTTCGCAACTTTGCGCAAGCGCGCCGCAAACTGTTCACTCCCCGCTTCAAACGTGAGAACACTCCGTTCGAAGCCAGCCAGCGACACAAGATTGAGCTGAGTGCGGGATGCACGATTCTGGTACAGGCGCAGCTTGGTTTCTATGGGCCCGTTGTAACAGGAAAGCGTTTGGCTGGCCACTTCCCCAATGGTGGTATCGATACTTTCGTCGGGGGTAATAATAGCCAGATCCCAAGCGCGGGGAAGCCGTTCGATGCAGTTGCGCATGGCATGATACACCCCAGAAAGCTGGCCCGCTTCCATCAGACGTTCCCCATAGGGAGGGTTTGTGGCAAGCAGCCCACGGGGAGCCATATCGCCCGCCAAAAGAACTGCCGCATCGGCAACGCAAAATTCAATAAGCTCTGAAACGCCGGCACGCCGGGCATTGGCTTGAGCGACTTCAATGGCCCGCGGGTCCTTGTCTCCCGCAAGAAAACACGGCCTGTCTTGCGTATAGGTCGCAAGCTGTGCCAAGCCTTCGGTTTTGCTTTGGACAGCCTGCTCATACACCTGCTGCCAGATGACTTCGCTATGCTGCGCCCAGCCCATAAAACCCCAGCGGGTGCGAAGCAAGCCAGGTGCAATGTCGGCTGCAATAAGGGCTGCTTCAATAACAAGCGTGCCCGACCCGCACAGAGGGTCCACGAAAACCTTGCCTGGTGCCGCCTGCATGTTCGAATCCGCCGTTTCGCCCTGGTCTTTCGCCTGCCCAAACCTGGTCCATCCTGCCGCAAGCAGCATTCCTGCTGCCAAGGTTTCTTTGAGGGGCGCTTCGGTTTGCACACCGTCTTCACGATAAGCGCGCTTATGCAAAGACGGTCCGCTTAAATTCAAATACAGGGTTGCTCGGTCTTTGTGAATCGATATATCGAGCGCACAGTCGGGGTTCTTAGCATCGATGTTGGGGCGATTCCCTCGTACTTCACGCAGGTGGTCGCACACAGCGTCCTTCACCTTAAGTGCCGTGAATTGCGTATTGCGCAACTGTTTGTTTTGTCCATGAGCTTGCACGGCCAAGCTTGCGCCAGTCGCCACATGGAGTTCCCAAGGAAACGCTTTCGCTTCCCGGTAAAGGGTTTCAGCATCCATGGCGGCAATGCGTGCCAGCACCAACTGAATGCGTGTTGCGGTACGGGTCCACAAACAGGCGCGATACGCATCTTCCTGCGTTCCAAAAAAGGCAACGCCACCTTTCAAGGGCCGCACGCGCTGGGCACCAAGTGCACGCAATTCACTGGCAAGCACCGCCTCAAAACCGCTGGCACAACGAGCAAATAATTCGAGTTGTTCAGTGGGCGCCTTCATGGAATGCGGCCTTGTCCTTCGCTTGGGGTTTTCCGACTGGGCCTTCTGGGCTTCGCCACATGCGACGATAGCCCCGTCCTACTGGTGGTAGGTGGCCAGGAAGTCGGACAGGCGGCGCATGGCGTCGGCCAGGTCTTCGAGGTTTGGCAGGAAGACCACGCGGAAGTGGTCGGGTTCATGCCAGTTAAAACCACGCCCATGCACAATGAGCAGCTTCTTTTCCTTGAGCAGGTCGAGGGCAAACTTTTCGTCGTCGGTGATATTAAACTTCTTCACGTCGAGCTTCGGGAACGCATAGAATGCCGCCTTGGGCTTCACCACCGAAATGCCGTCAATGTTGTTCAAGGCATCGTAGATGAAGTTGCGCTGTTCCAACACGCGACCACCAGGACTGACGTAGGTTTTCACGCTTTGGTGGCCCCAGAGTGCCGTTTGCACAATGGACTGAGCAGGCTCGTTGGAACAGAGGCGCATGTTAGTAAGCATGTTTATGCCTTCGATATAGTCTTTCGCTGCCTTCTTGTTACCCGAAAGCACCATCCACCCAATGCGATAGCCGGCAATCATGTGCGACTTTGAAAGACCGCTGAAGGTTACGCAGAACAGGTCGGGCGCCATGGTGGCAATAGAGATGTGTTCAAGCCCGTCCATGACCAAACGGTCATAGATTTCGTCAGAGAAAATAATGAGCTGATGTTCGCGCGCGATGTCGACAATCTGCTGGAGGACACTGCGGTCGTACAGGGCACCCGTGGGGTTGTTGGGATTAATAATAACAATGGCCTTAGTGCGGTCGGTCACCTTGGAGCGAATGTCGTCAATATCAGGGTTCCATTCGGCCTGTTCATCGCAAATATAGTGCACAGGGCGACCACCTGCCAGTGTGGCGCAAGCCGTCCAAAGCGGATAGTCAGGGGCGGGAATAAGAATTTCGTCGCCGTCATCGAGCAGGGCGCTCATGCAAATATTGATGAGTTCACTTGCGCCATTGCCCGTGTAAATGTCTTCAATTTCGACGCCTTCAAAGCCCTTAAGCTGGTAATACTGCATGATGGCTTTGCGCGCCGAATACAGGCCCTTGGAATTGGAATAGCCTTCGCAGTCGGCCAACTGGCGTGCCATGTCATAGACCACTTCGTCGGGCGTGCGGAAGCCAAAGGGTGCTGGGTTGCCAATATTGAGCTTGAGCACATTGGTGCCCGCTTCTTCCATGCGCATGGCTTCGTCGAGCACGGGCCCGCGCACGTCGTAGAGTACGTTGTCCAGTTTGGTCGATTTTTTGTACTCAGGCATAAAGCCCTCCTTGTTTCACGTTCCGCAATGCATTCGAATAAGGGTAGCACAAAGTGAACATGACAAGGCTTCTGTACAGGTTTTATACACCGCCGGCGGGCAGCATGCGGTACTATTAGGTCATGCAATTGCGCACATTTGCGCGCTCGGCTATTGCGGGAAAGGATGCATTATGAGCCTGTGGAACGAACTGGAAAAATGGAAGAGCTATAAGTGGGTCGATCTTACCCATTCGCTGGACAACGACAGCCCTTATTGGGGAGGCCTGCCCGACGGTTCCATTGAACTGGGGAAAGTAGTGTTCGATTACGACGAAGAAATGCTTTCCTGCCGCATTCAGACCTTTAAGTTTGCAGGGCAATTTGGCACCCATATCGACTTCCCTGCCCACTTTACCCCTGGCCTGGCTTATTCCGACGAATGGGGTCCGAAGGATCTAGCCTTGCCGCTCGTCGTTGTAGACGTAAGTTCCAAAGTGGCCGAAAACCCTGAATACGCGGTGACCATGGAAGACATCGAAGCGCATGAAGCTGCCCATGGCCAAATTCCTGCTGGTTGCTTTGTAGCCCTGCGCACCGACTGGTCCAAGAATTGGCCCGACAACGACAAGCTGAACAACTTTGACGAAGAAGGCGGCGAACATGCCCCTGGTTGGTCCATGGACGTTTTGAAGTTCCTCTATGAAGAACGTGGCATTTACGCCAATGGCCATGAATCTATCGACACCGACGCTTCGGTGGAAGCAGCCAAGGCCGAAGACCTGGCCTGCGAACGCTACGTACTAGACAGCGGCCATGTGCAGGTTGAACTAATGGACAACCTCGACCAGTTGCCGCCAACGGGAGCAGTTATTTTTGTGGCGTGGCCACGCATTTCGGGTGCCACGGGCATGCCCGTTCGCGCCTGGGCCATCTGCGAATAACGCCGGAACAAAGGGGGCGCACGGTGAAGACCATTGTCATAACAGGCGGCCCCTGTTCTGGAAAAACATCCGCTATGAACATACTGCGGGAACGTCTTGCGCAAGCG
>CAJOJB010000097.1 GCA_905234635.1 uncultured Eggerthellaceae bacterium
TTAAATGATAAAACGTACCGGGTACAATTTATCATTATTATTCTTGTTTGACTATATATTCAAACAGGACTAATATATGCGTTTAGTTCTCAGGAGAGAATAAACGTAGAAGCGTATAAAAAGGAAATTGAAAGGGAAGGGAATAGTATGAAAAAGAACATGAAATGGCTTATTTCAATTATTGCGTGCCTTGGTTTGGTAAGTGCATTCGCTCTCGTTGGTTGCGCGAGTGGCACCAGCACCGCTGCAAGCGCAAGTGCCGACGCTGAAGCAAGCGCAAGTGCCGACGCTGAAGCAAGCGCAAGTGCCGACGCTGAAGCAAGCGCAAGTGCCGACGCTGAAGCAAGCGCCGACGCAGAAGCTGAAAGCAGCGCTTCTGCTGAAGAACCTGCTCCTGCAAGCGACGTTCAGCTGCAGGTCTTTGCAGCAAACAGCTTGTCCAAGGCCATGGACGAAGCTCAGGCTCTCTACACCGAAAAGACTGGTGTGCAGTTTGCCGACAGCCAGTACCTGTCTTCAGGCGACCTGAACGCTGAACTCGAAGCGGGCGCCTATGCCGATATCGAAATTACGGCTTCCAAGAAGACCATGGACGACGCAGAAGAAAAGGGCTTCATTGACCCCAACACTCGCTTCACCCTGTTTGTGAACGATTTGGTTATGGTTACGGCTGCCGACAGCGAAATTGAAAGCGTTAACTTTGAAGACATCGCTTCTGGCGACTACACCGTAGGCATTGGCGATGACAGCGTTCCTGCCGGCAACTATGCAAACCAGTCTCTGTCTACCATTGGTTGCTTTAACGATCCTGAGGGCGCCACTGGTTCTGACAGCTCTGGTAAGGCTGGCGACGCGGGCGACGCAGCTGCTTATGCTGGCACGCCGCTGGAAGGCAAGTACACCTTGGCCGACAGCGTAGGTAACGTATGCAGCTTGGCCGAAACGGGCGAAGTTGACATTGCGTTCGTATACACCTCCGACGTTGCTCGTTTTGGCGGCGTAAAGGTGGTTGGTACGGTTCCGGCCGACACCCATAAGAACATCACCTACCCAGCTGCCGTGTGTGCACAGAGCAACTACTCTGAAGATGCCCTGGCCTTCCTGGCTTGGTGCGCAACTGACCCCGATGCACTCGAGATTTGGCAGAAGTGGGCCTTCGAACTTTCTGAAGATGCTGCAGGCGTTGCAGACCTTGCCGCTGCTGCGTAATAGTTAGTTCTGCCCTTCTGGGAGAAGAATATGAAAGGGTCGGATTCGTCCGGCCCTTTTTTACGTGTAGCCCATACAGCTACTTTCCTTAGTTATAATACTCATATGAGAACAATCGTGCTCTACATAGCTCTTGCCCTTGCTTTGTGCATGCCGGTCTTTGCATGGGCCGACGAAGCAGAAGATGAAGCGGCGTTTGCAGCTGCTGAAGCTGCCGAAGACGCTACCCCAGAAGAAGCGGCGCAAGCAGCAGCCGATGCCCTTGCGGGTTCCGACACCGCAAGTACCGGCGAAGAAGGGCTTACCCTTTCTTCGGACAGTCTTTCTGCCACCATCGAAGGCTGCCCTTTTGCGGTTAATGACTTTACGCGTGCAAGCGCGGGCAGTAATCAGAAAATAGATGGCGAATACTTTGGCTACACCTACTATATTGGTAAAAAGCCAAGCGACCTTATGTATGTTGCTACCTTTACCGACGTGGTGGTATATGTAAGTCCTGACGCAGCAAGCCGCGTGGGCCTAAACATTGCTTCCGAAGACGACCTTGGCTCACTTAAGCAATATATTGAAGCGCTGAGTAAGGCCAATGAAAACGGTAGCCGTGGTATTGCAAGTACAGCTCAGTGGCATTTCATAAGTGAAGAAGCCATTAATGTGGACGGCGTGGCCTTTGGTTTCGACCGCGAACTGAAGAAGGGCTACTACTACAACACAATCATTGGCGCCGACGGATCCGACATAACTCAGTCTAACAACGAACACTATACTCAGTTTACCCATGCAAGTTTTGCAAGCCTGGTGCTTGCAGACGAAGCAGCCATTGTGGATCCTCCCACTACTGCAGAAAAGCTGCAGGACTTCTTTGCTACTTTGGACTGGAGCCCTTTGTGGGTTACATTGAAAACTACCTTCACGGCTATTATTTTCATTTTTGTATTGGGGCTTGCAGCAGCCTACCTTACCTTGCACGTGTCGCCTCGCGTGCGTGATGTGCTCGACACGGTGTTTACCATCCCTATGGTCTTGCCGCCTACGGTCTGCGGCTTTTTACTCTTGCTGCTTTTGGGCACCAAAACACCCATTGGCCAGTGGTTTGCAAATGTTGGTTTCCCATTGGTGTTTAGCTGGCCTGCAACGGTTATTGCCGCAACCGTGGTGGCATTCCCGCTGATGTATAGAAATGCACGTGGTGCATTTGAAAACCTGGATACCAATATGCTCGACGCGGCCCGTACCCTTGGTTGGAGCGAATTGAAAATCTTTTTCAAGCTGATGCTTCCCTTGTCGTGGAGCAGCATTGCTGCGGCAACCGTGTTGGCCTTTGCGCGCGCCTTGGGCGAATACGGCGCCACGCTCTTTTTGGCGGGTAACTACGTGGGCATTACGCGTACCATTCCCATTTCAATTTATTTCTATTGGAAGATAGGCCGCACCGATATTGCTATTTTCTGGACCTTGGTGGTATTGGTCTTTAGTTTCGTGGTCATTTTATTTATTAATCTTTGGAGCCAACACACCACTCGTTACCGCAGAGGGGCAGCTGAAGAATGAGCCTGCACGTAGACATAGTTAAGCATTTCTCGTCATTTAGCCTTGAAGTGGCCTTCGACGCAGAAAACGAAACCATTGGTCTGCTTGGCGCAAGCGGTTGTGGCAAAAGCCTTACCATGCGTAGTATTGCCGGCATTGAAAGCCCCGACGAAGGCCGTATTGTGGTAAATGACCAGGTCTTTTTCGACAGTGCCGCCAAGATTAACTTGTCTGCGCAGGAACGCAAGACCGCGCTTTTGTTTCAGAACTATATGCTGTTCCCTAACCTTACTGTGGAAGACAATGTGGGCGCAGGCATTGCAAAGGACGTTTCGAAAACACGGCGTGCAGAAATTATTCAGCGCGAACTGGACCGCTTCGATGTGGCGCCGTTTGCAAAACGTTACCCTGCGCAGCTTTCTGGCGGGCAGCAACAACGTGTGGCCTTGGCGCGCATGTTGGCGGCTGATCCGTGCATTCTTATGCTGGATGAACCATTTAGCGCACTCGATTCGCACTTAAAAAGTATTTTGGAACAGAACCTAAGTAGCCTGTTTGATGCCTTCGATGGCACCATTGTTTACGTTAGCCACGATATTGACGAAGCCCTGCGCTTCTGCGACCGTATCGCCGTTATGGAGCGCGGGCATATCATGGAAGAAACGGGTCCACGTGAATTAATCGACAATCCTCGGTCCATGGCAAGTATGAAGCTTTCGGGTGTGAAGAACACGACTGCCATCGAACGTATTGACGCGCACCATGTATATTGTCCGCAGTGGGGCATAAGGCTTGAAACCGAAAGTGAAGTTCCCCAGGACGCGTCCGCAGTGGGAATTCGCGCGTTTTATTTGGAGTGCGTTGGTGGCCCGGGGGATCATGCACCGACCCCCCAGGACCTTGCCACGCGCGTCGCAGATTTAGGCGAAAATGTGTTCCGCGTGCGTGTTGACCGCGTTACTGAATCGCGTTTTGAAGCGGCGATTATGCTTTCTGCGCTCGACCGTGAAGAAGGTGCCCAGCCTTTGGTTGGCGCGGCTGACCAGGAAATGCGTTTCTTGCACCAGCGTTTGTTCTGGCGTATTAGCACCCTTTACGAAGGCCGTGATTTTATTCCAGAAGTGGGCGACGAAATCTTTATTCATATCCCCAAGGAACATATCTACATTGTAACGCGTTAGTTTTTTGCATCGCGCAAGCACCATCTCGTGTAACGCGCTCGTTTCTTTGTATCGCGCAAGCACCATCTCGTGTAACGCGCTCGTTTCTTTGTATCGCGCAAGCACCCTTCCTTCTGTCGTGCAGGTGCTTACGTAGACCCAGCAGGCGTATAATGCAGATGAATGACGAGAGCAAACACAGGGGGCTTATTGTGCGTGAAATTACGCTTGGTTCAACAGGAATTACCACTATACAGAATGCCTTTGGCGCGCTGCCCATCCAGCGCGTGTCCGACGAAGAAGCAGTGGCTATTATGCGCGCGGCCTTCGATGGTGGCATGCGTTACTTCGACACTGCCCGCGCCTATAGCGACAGCGAGCATAAGATTGCCCTTGCCTTAGGCGACGTGCGCGACCAGATTTGTATTGCAGGACTTCTGGAAAGACTTGGAAACATCGCTCGAAACGCTCCAGACCGACTACATAGACATTTACCAATTCCATTGCGTGCCGCAGGCATGGCGCCCGGGTGACGGAACGGGCATGTATGAATGCATGCTTGAAGCCAAGGAGCAAGGTAAGATCCGTCACATTGGCGTGACGGCCCACCTGCTCAACGTCGCTTTCGAACTGGTGGAGTCGGGGCTGTACAGAGCGCCCAGCTCGCCGTCGTAGGCATACTCGGCGTCCAGAGCCATAGCGGCGTCGCTGTAGGGGTTAGCCGCGGCGGATGTTGAGAATACCGCTGCGCTGAACATACCTATAACTAGCGCGAGGCACAGGAGCAGGGATATGCCCTTCTTACAGTGTTTCATAGATTTTCCTCCTTTGATAATATAAAAAATATTATTGTTGTATTGTAATCCGATAGATGATACACAGTGTATGATTTATCAGATATGTACTGCTTCTATTTGTGGGATCGCCACGGCCCGGAGGGGCCTCGCAATGACAATTACTGACCACTGATCACTCCTCGATATCGATGGCATTCATCCTGCGCCTTTTGGAGCGGCCGGTGAGGAGTATCACGCCGCCGAGCAGCGCTATGGCCGCGCCGGCTATCACCACATATATCCATGGCGACGACTGCTTCTTCGAATAATTCATCACCACGTTGGTCTCGAAGGCGGAGAAGAAAGGTTCATCAGCCGTCACCGAGGTGAACTCGTAGCCGTCGAAGGCTATCTCCTCTATCTCCAGAGCGTCGCCCTCGACGCCCATATAGCTCTTGCGGCTGAGTATCTCGCCGGTATCGCTCATGTATATCACATTCGCGCGGGAGGTGTATTCGCCCTCTGAGGGCTCGCCGGACTCGGGATCGAATCGATAGACGACCTCGATAGGCTCCTCGGTATGCAGGCCCGCGCCATTCGTAGGCAGGTTCTTGAGGTCAAGGCTGTAGCCGGGTATACCGGGGATGTAGGGGGTGAAATACTGCTGGCCGACACGGTTGGTCATCACGACGGTGTCGGATATCTGGCGGTCGGCGCCGTCGAGGAACTTGAACGTGACCGACGAATAGCCGCCCTCATAGGGCTCGCAGCCGACCTCGATGACCTTATAAGGCTTTTCAAACTCGCCCGAGAGCTCCGCGTCGCCGACGATATTGTAGTAGAACAGCACCGGGTCGGGGATGACGGCGTTATAGCTCTCCCCCGCCTCGCCGTTTATGCGCTGCTCGCAGATGGCCTCATTAGTGGTCGTATCGTAGTACCTGATATATATGGGGACATCAGCTGAGGAGCTGTTCAGCTTTTCGAAGCCCTTCTCATCTATAAGTACGAGTGCCGAGCGGGGAGCCGCGCTGACGCTGCCCTCGGCGGTACCCAGAGGAGCTGTGCCGGCGCAAACGCCGTCAGCTACTATCACCCATTCGCCCTTAGGCAGGCTTATACCGGCCTCCTCGTCGGGGCTGCCGTTGAGCACCACGATCACGGTGGGATAGCCGCTGCCGCTCACCTGATAAGCTATGGAGCTCTTGTTGTCGGTATCTATATAACTGAGCTCAGTCCTCTCGCCCGTCTCGTCGTTGAGCACGCCTACGGCTTTTCTG
>CAJOJB010000098.1 GCA_905234635.1 uncultured Eggerthellaceae bacterium
GCCCCGCCACTTCCAAGGTGGACGGGTGCATTTCTACAGGACCAACAGTGTAGAGCTTCATGAACTAAGCTTCCTTTGCCAGAACCGTGTCGATAATCTTGGCAACCGACTTCATTTCGGCCATTTCTTCGGCACTAAACTTCAAACCGAATTCGTTTTCCACTGAAACCAACAGCGTAATTTGCCCCAAGCTGTCCCAGTCTTCACAGGTGTCCTGCGACAATTCTTCGGTCACCTTGTCGTCATCGATTTCCAAAACGTCTTCAAAGACTTCCGACAGGCGTTCCAGTACTTCTTCCCTTGTCATGTGCGTTCTCCTTTTCTGTATTTCACATTCAGTACATTGTAGCCGATTTACAACATAAAACCGCCTTGTCGCTAGGCGCCTTCAATGGAAATCTGCGTAATACGCGGTGCAAAGTCTGACACCTTAAGTTCCCAGATAGCGTTGCCTTCTGCGTCTTCTTCCACAAGCGTAAAGCCATAGTCCTTGTAGAGGTCTTTTACCATCTTATTTTTAGCGGTTGGCAAGTAGCGACCAACAACTTTTTCCAGGCCACGATCTGCCGCAGCGGCCACCAAACGATTAAGCATATGATCTTCAAGCCCACGCTTCATAACGCGGCAGCTCATAAGCCACAGAATAACTTCAAGCGTATTACCCTGTTCTTCGCCAACGACGATGCTAACCAAACCATTATCGCCAAACTTGTCTGCCAACTTCGTTGCCAGACAAACATGCGACCCATCTTCACGGAAACCTTTCATGTCATCTTCGGTAAAGCGGCGCGTCGTTAAGTTAAACTGGTTGGTTTTATTGGTAAGCTGGGCAATACGCGCCATATATTCGTCGGCAAAGTCCACATCGTCTGCCACCATTTCAAGGCTAGCCAGGTAAGAGTCGTAGTCGGCAAAGCTGCGTTCTGCACTCTTGCGCTGGGCATTTTGCCTGTACATTTCGGCGCGCTTCGCATCGTCTTCCGTATAAGACGTGACTTCAAAATAACCGCCACGGTCGATACGTGCTGCCACCTGTCCCACATTGTCGAAAGGAACACATTCCACTTCAGGGATTTGTTGGCTAATAATCTCACGTTCAGCTGGATTATCGTCCACAAACAGGAAGCTATCTATACCCAAGTTCAGGTCGTCGGCCAGTTCTTCCATGTTTACACTCTTGGGGTTCCAGTTTGCCTTGATGCTTGCAAACTTTTCTGGCGGAAGTACGCTATCGGGGTGTTCCAAACCCGCCACGGCATTTTCCATTTCATTTTTGGAATTAACCGCCAAAATTGTTCCCAAGGTAGTGAGGTTTCGCAAATAGATTTGCAGTTCGCGATGCTGTTCACCCGTAGCATTTTCAGTACCCATAAGAATACCGTCCACGCCATCGTCGCCCACTACGCCGTGCCACAAGGTATTATCCAAGTCCAGAATGACCGCTTTTTTATTTTTGCCATACAGCGCTTTGATAATGCGCGATACTGAATAGGCGTAGTCGGGCAAAAATGCTGCAGCAAAGGCATTCTTATACATGCACCAGTCTTCGCTGTCGTGCCAGTTCAGCATACCCAAGTCGGCAGCCAGGCCTTCGATATCGTGAATAAAGAAAGTATCATGCCCAGACACAAAGTCATAAAGCGCACTATTGAGCGCACGCGCATAATAACCAAGACCACGCGCGTCGCAGATGTCTTGGTTGCCCAACAACCGATACGGCGGACGTTCGAAATTGTTCTGAATTATGGGACAAGAAAACTTGGTCGTAAGTGCTTCCCAGAACTGGTTAAAGCGGGCAATGTCTTCTTCAATAAGCTTCCCTTGGTCAAAACCTTCCACATCGCGCAGTTCAAAAATCTTCGCATTACGAATGGTGGTATGCACGAATACCAGGTCGGGATTGAATTCGTCAAGTTCGGGATTACCAAACACCGCGTCTTCCCAGAAACGCGCATAACTGCTCTGATAAAACACGGGACGAATGCCTTCAGAAAGCAAAAAGAGCTCCAGGAAGCTTGCAACCTGCTGCGTGGTTGACCCACCCAAAATGGCAATACGCTTTTCCAGGAATTCCTTATCTTGTGCTTCAAGCGCCTTTTGAATAGGACCGCGCTTGCGCACAAGCAAGGCACTGTCGAAAGGATATGAGAGAAATTGCTTTGCTTCTTGTAATTCCATAGTCTATTCGCCTCTATTTCTTATGCTTCTGCTTACTTCTGTTCTAACAAATCACAGGCCTTTGGCTTTTGGCCCGAAAGACTCAGATTTACTGCTTCAAAAATGCGCATACCTAATTCATTGGCGAGAAAGTCCTGGTCGGCGGAAAGATCGTCACGAAGGGCCTTCAGAACCACGCCGTCCAACGATTGAATGATAAGTTCGCGATAGGTTTCGGCGGCTTCAGGGTAACGCTTGTTAATACGCTGGTAATCACCTAGGATTTTACGTGCCACCGAACTGCTGGGGAAATGAACAAGGTGCTTTTCTGCAACCACACTGGCCTGTTCAAGGTCTTCTTCTACTGTTTTACGCAATTGCATATCAAGCACGTAAGGGTTATTTGGGTAACGTTGGACACAGGTTTCTAACAGGTCAAGGGCCCTGCTATTGTCTTCCATGTAATAGGCCGAAAGCAATTCGTATATAGCAGCGTGCTCTTCTTCAATAGCTTGAAGATCTGGCGTGAGAGGGCCCAAGCTGCGCTTGCGCGCCAACAAAATGCGGCGTACAGCGCTTAATTGCTTTTTATGCATAAGCGTATGCAGGGCTCCTACCAAAAAATCGTCGCCACAATCAATATAGATGGGGTAATGTGCACGGAACCAACCATCGTAGGAAGGCGCCCCTAAATGGCGCTTACTGCACTGATAGAAGAAGTAACGCTCATAAAAATCATCGAGCGCTTCAAAGTTACCTTCTTCGAGCCATGTATGCACCTGAACCAAGTCGCATCCTTCATATTTCATGCGCACATATTCAGCTGCAAACCAGTTTAAGTCGGCATTGACCGCCTTAATATCTTCGGCCGTTTCAATAACGCGCCAGTTGCGTTCGATATAGTTTTCGGTTACCTCTTCCTGGTTGTAGAACTGCTGCGCGTCCTTAAGAATGACACCGTCGCCAATACAATAGTCACGAGTCACCAAATGCGCTTCCTGGTCAGCCGAAGGTGGAATATACATCCAGTCTTCGTTGAAAGCACCTACAAGGGCATCAAAAACCTTCGTTGCCACCGGCATTTCCGTGTTTTCAAATGGAACGTAGCGCGGTTCGGCAAACACGTCTGCCTTCCAAATATGGGGCACCCCCGCGTCGCACTGCATAAGATGATGACAGCTCCCTTCAGGGTAGCTGAAAAGTTTGGCACGGTAGTCTGCTAAAACCGCTTCTTCGCCTTCACATTTAACGCGATTACGCAATTCAGAAGTAGCGGTAGGAACAGGGCACTTATGAGCAAAAGACGTGGCCTTGACCAGCACATTTGAATACTCAGTAAAGATTTTTACGAATTCAATTTGTTCAGCTTCTGTATCGGGTATGTCCGCCAAAATAAGAAAGTCAATCATAATGCCATCTTGCTGAGGGCTAGAAAGATGATAACGATACAGCTCCGAAGTGGTGGTATCGACATAACGGTGAATGGGATATCCACTTTCAGGGTGGCGAATGGGGTCTACGAGCATGCGGTTTGGAATGGGGTTTTCGTTAAATGCTTCGACAAAACGGTCCCAGTCGGCCATCTTCATGTATACATCGGCGTCATCGTCCCAGGGGATAAAGCCACCGTGACGCATGGCGCCAATCATGCTCCCTGCAGCCAGGTAGAAAGGAATCTTCTTGGGCCGGCAGATGGAGTCAATTTCTTTGAGCAAATCCAGAATGCGGCTTTGGTTATAGTTCATAGCAAAAACCCACGTTAACGTACTTATTTTTACAAGACGATTATAGCAAATACGACACCACATTGAGGCTAGTCGCCCATTGTAGAGCGTCGTCTCAACGAAACTGCATACACGCTAAAGGAATCGTGATAGAAAGAGCGGCAGACAGCCAAAATATCTTAGTAGTTTTCTTCGTAAAAAGCTGTCGCTTCTTCTAGATTTCCGTCAAATACTTTTTTTCCTTTATCGAGCACTATGCCGCGACTGCAGAACTCCTTCGCAGTACTACTAGAATGCGTCACGAAAAGGACCGTGATGTTTTCATCCATCATAATTTCGCGAATGCGATCGATGCACTTCTGCCTGAATGCTCGGTCCCCCACCGAAAGAGCTTCGTCCACTACCAAAATCTCTGGATCGATTGCCACGGCACGAGCGCATAGGTTGGTCGATATATAAACCCAATTCCGCAAAGTCAACGACCTTTGGCTCGAGTGCAGCTATTTCTTCATTGGAAAGCCCCAGGATCTGCCCACGCAGGCTAATGTTTTCGCGCCCCGTAAGCTGCTGATCGAAGCCTGCTTGCAATTCAAGAAGTGCACTTACGCGACCGTTTACTTCCACGGTGCCACTCGTTGGGTGAGTGACCCCCGTAATTATTTTAAGAGCCGTAGATTTTCCTGCCCCATTGTGACCCAAAAAAGCTACCGCTTCGCCTTTTTTTATTTCAAAGGAAAGATCGTCATTAGCATTGACGCTCCCTAGAAAAACACCCTTGCGCTGGTAGTTAAAAATGCCCAAAAAGCGTCCACGGTCATTCTTATAAAGATTGTAAACCTTGGTTACCTTATCAAAGCGAATGGCTACCTCGTTCGATGCGTTTGCTCTGTGTAGTTCTTTTGCGTCACTTAAAGAAGGAGCCTTTTGTTCTTCATTAGAGGACATCGGCCACCTCCTCATTAAAACACTTATATACCCATAAAGCCATAAAGAGTTGCAAGGCAAACACTACCATGAAACCCACAAGCGCTCCCGTGTCATCCCAGAACCAAACCTGGTCATAAAACGCATTACGAAATGCGCCAGCAAAAAAAGTTACTGGATTGAAATGCAGCATTGTTTGCAGCCACGGTATAGGAATATTATTGACATTAAAAATAACGCCCGAAAGCCAAAAGATGGGCATACTTAGAGCCTTAATAAGCTGGCTTACGTCCTTGCTAATGGCAGATAACTGCGAAAAACAAATGGAGAATAAGTCCCAAAACACAAAGAGCAAGATAAGCAACAACGGAACCTGCAGTAAATAAATACTTAAACTCTGACCACTGGCAAAATAAATTGCGAAGAGCACCACTACGAGCATGAGCTCAATAATCATAGTGGCGCCGGTAAAAAACGTGGATATCGCGCTAATGGGGAACTTAATTTTATTCACCAGATACGAGTACTTGTGCAATACGTCGCATCCTTGATTAATCATGTCCTGCATGAAAAACCAAGGTATAAGACCTGCACAGAGCCATAAGAAATACGGCGGCGCTCCAGGGTCAGTCTTTCCTACGCGCAAGCCAATTTCGAGGGCAAACCAGAAGCAAAAAATATACATGGCAGGCTTTATAAACAACCACGCCCATGAAAGAACAGTGCCACGGCTCCGCTTGCGCAATTCAAACATAGAAAGGGCCGCAATACGCCCGCGCCATTCCCAATTGTCTTTAAGGATTGTTCCTAAAGTTTTAAGCACTAAGCTTCCGTTTCCTCATACATTTCTACTGCGTTTTATACATACCATTGTACCCGATAGTGAATTTTCTGCCACTCATTTGCCACTCGTGAACGACACGACTACCGTATTTGGGTCACCACCTGCATCAACCACTTCCATACATGCTGCCCATGTTTCAATATCGCGTGCCACAAGCCATTGTTTCTTGTTATTCATTGAACCTTGGTATGGTCCGCTGCCCGCATATATGGTGTAGTCATCAGTATGAGTGGCGTAGTCAAAAGCTAGGGCAACCAAAAGCGTGTCTTCCATGTTGGTTTTTACGTTATCGTCAAACACTGTTACTACGCGGCGAATAAATTCTTCATCACCCTGCGCCACCTTGTCGATAAACGCTTGCTCGATAGCACGAACACACGCCTGACGCAGAGGTTCGAGCTCGTTCCCATTATCCCAGGTGCTTGCCACCGCCAGTGCCTGCGAGCCATTCAATAGCTGGTCGGGACCAGCATTAATACGCACTTCCTTGCCCGTGGTTGGATCGACCATGTTAACTTTAGTAGGAACGTCTACCTGCACGCCCCCAATGGCGTCCACCAGGTTTTCAAAGCCTGTAAAGGAAACCATGGCATAGTAGGGAATATCGACACCCGTAAGTTTTTCAACTTCTTTAATAACAGCTTCGGGTTTGCCTTCTTCGAGCCAGGTACAAATCGTCCTTTTCCCGTCCGAAGAAATGGTATCCCGCGGAATGGTAAGGAAGGTAAGCACGCGATTAACAGGATCGATGCGTACGAGCGTAAGAACGTCAGCGTTAATTTCGACCTGACCTTCTTCCTTTTTATTACCCGTGTATAGCGGCGTACCCTTGCGCGAATCGGACCCAATGAGCAACACATAAAAAGGATCCATGTCGGCGATAAGTTCCGCTTCGGCCATTTCCGCTTCAACCAGTTCAATACTCCGACCTGGCGCGACAACATACCATACCAGCGAAAATGCTACGAGTGTAAAGAACACGACGAGAAGAATGCCCCGCGAACGCGTGCGTGCCGTATACAGCTCCTGCTGCGTAAGCACTTCTTGCTGCGCAGATTGAGCCTGCTGTAAAGCAGAGTCCAAAGTCAAATCCTGGTATTGCAAATCTTGAGGCATTCCCTACCCACCTGAGCGCAAGCGCTTATTCTTCTTCCAAGTCCATATTGGCGTCACGTCTTGGCTCGGCCTTGTCGCGACGACGATAGTAATGCTGCAAAACGGGCCCAAACAGATTCATGCGCCAAATGACTAAGAACACCGCCGCACCCAAAACGCCAATAACAACCCATCGGCGCAAGCCGGTAAAACTACTCATAAAGCAACCGGTAAAGGCAAGCACGGCCGTAATGGCATACAAAATAAGAACGGTATTGGAATGCGACATACCATAGGTCATCATACGATGATGTACATGTTCCATATCGGCCTCGTCAATGCGTTTCCCTTCACGAATACGACGAATAATGGCTGTACCCGTATCTAAAACAGGAACACCAGCAATAACCAAGGGGACGATAAACACCGCAATACCCTGTGAACGAGCAATGCCGGTTACTGAAAGAACTGCAAGCAAAGTTCCTAAGAAGAGCGACCCCGAATCCCCCATAAAAATACTCGCAGGGTGGAAGTTGTATCGCAAAAAAGCCAGGCAAACCGCCACGATCATGATACAGAACATAAACAAAGTGATGCTGCCGCGCGCATGTACCAAATACATAAGTCCGCAAGACACAATAGCAACGATGCCCGCTGCCAAACCATCAAGACCATCAATAAGGTTAATGGCATTCATAAATATGAGGAAGTAAATAATGGTAATAGGATAATCAAGCCATCCAAAAGTAATGTATTCACCCGTAAAAACCCAACGAACCGAACCAACGGTTACACCCGAAAGGCAGATGACAACCGCTGCCACAATTTGGCCCGCCAATTTGGTGCGCGGCGAAAGTGGCGAAACATCATCGATGAGACCCACCACAAAAACAATAGTCACGCCCAAAAACAACTGGACATAGTCAACGCCGCGAACAGAATACAGGTCTTCAAATGGCCAGTCGAAAAATTTTATGCAAATCAATAGAGCTAAACAACCAGCAATAAAACCTGCGTAAAGCGCAATTCCACCCGCACGGGGAATGATTTTGTCATTCACTCGGCGATCGCCTGGAAAGTCAATAGCCCCAATGGCAAACGCAATGCGCTTAGAAACAGGGACCATGGCATAGGTCACAATAAATGCGACGGTAAACACCACTATGCTTTGCCAAACGGGCACAGGCCTCCCTTGCCATGACGAAATGGCTTAATCGAGCAGTGAAAAACTACCACTTGTCTGCAAAAATGATACCCTATAACCATGTGATTTGGGGCAATACCACCCCGTTCACAAACAAGGCTGCAAATGAAAAAGGCGTACTTTGGGCAAAAAAACACATACGAGCGCAAAACTGGGTGAAAAACTGCGAAATGTTGCATGGCGTGCCTTGGATATGAAGGCAATTGCTCAGGCACGAAAGCTTGGCATCGATGACAAACGCACGTACCCACCATACCGAAGCTACAGTCTCGGCGTGAGCATACATTTCTGATTATTATAGGAACGTCGGAAAAAATTAAAAAACAAAATCATGAGACAACATAAGACCACAAAACAATCAAGCCACATGAGAAGAAGGACATATCCGTTCCTTTTGATGTTAACATCTACATTAACTATATTGCTATTG
>CAJOJB010000099.1 GCA_905234635.1 uncultured Eggerthellaceae bacterium
TTTCAGGCTCCACGGCCGCCCATTCGTCAACCACGTCGTAGGCAAAATTGAAGTCTTCAGGAACGTCGATGGCGAAGTTTTCGAAGAAGTCTTCGTAGGAGTCGAAGTCAATCCGCGGGCAATATTTCTTTAACACATGGTCCATGTTTTACTCAGCAATAATCGTGACGAATTTGGCTGGGACGCTCCCCCCGCAGCGCTGCCCATGTGGGTGCGACGGGTTGAAGTAAATGCTGTCACCCGCTTCAAGGACGAACTCCTGGTCTTCCCAAGACACGATGACGGTACCTTCCAGTACCAGATTAAATTCCTGGCCACCATGACTGACCAGCTTGGCAGGTTCGTCGGACGGGTCAAGCACCACTTCAAGGGGCTGCATAATCTTGTCGGCATAGCGCCAGGCAAGATCGTCGTAATGGTAGCCCGGGTAGCGCTCCACGTTCTTGCCCTGCCCCGCACGTACCACCTGGAAGGTGTTCAGCTTGGCGGCCGTGCCCGTCAAGATTTCCGTGAACTCCACGCCGAACTTGCGCGCCATATGGTAGATGGCAGAAATAGGCACATCCTTGCCGGTTGCCTCCCATGCTTCATAGGTTTCGACCGACACGTTCAGGTCCTCAGCCATTTCTTTAACGGTCACATCACAGGCCTCACGCAGCCCACACAGACGTTGCCCGATTTCTTGCATGTCTTTTTCTTCAGTCGTCATATGTCCTCTTCCAAGTGCAAAAGTGTTGTCGAGTATATTAGCTTTATGATGCCTGCAAAGCGATGTCGTGAGTTCAAACTCCGCAATTTTTGCTGTTGCCAATAATTGCACTTAACTAGGTGAACGAGCGTCAAGCGAGAGCGCATGAAAGAAAAAGCCCTAAAACGGGCTTTTTCTTGAACAGCGGAAGCGATCGCGATTGCAGGCATCGTAAAGCTTAAAGCTATAAAGTCATGCCTAATTCGAGGGCTTTCAGGTTTGGCTCGAGCAGCTCTTGCTTTTTGGGCGGCACGCACTTGGCAAGCGCATCCAGCAGGGTCTGCTTTTCGCAGAACTCGGTTTCCGCAAACAGCTTGCCCGTCAGGATAATGTTCGCCAAAGTTTTAAAGCCATTTTCATAGGCCAGGTTCGTCGCGGGTACCGTATGAATGGTTACGTCGTCGCGCGAAGGCATGTCTTGGATCATCGAAGAGTCCGCTAGCACAAGCCCGCCGCTTTCCACTTCGCCAATAAACTTGTCGATGGACGGCTGGTTCATGGCAATGAGCACATTCGGTGCCGTAACCAGGGGCGACCCAACTGGTTCGTCGGAAAGCACCACGGAACAGCTGGCCGTACCACCACGCATTTCAGGGCCATAGGAAGGCAGCCATGAAACGTGGCGGTCTTCCAGCAGGCCAGCCTGCGCAATTACCTTGCCTGCAAACAGCAGACCCTGGCCACCAAAGCCAGAAAGCACGATAGAAAGTTCACGCTGGGCCATTATGCAACACCCCCCGTAACAATGGGCACGTCCTTGGCGCGCGCAAGCGCTGCTTCGGCGGCCGTTTCGAAACCTTCTTCCACGCAGTCGCGGTACACACCCAGTGGGTAGTACGGAAGCATGTTTTCTTCCAGCCAGCCGATGGCGTCCTTAGGCGTCATACCCCAGTTGGTTGGGCAGGTACCCACGATTTCAACGATGGTATAGCCGCGGCCTTCCATCTGGTATTCGAAGGCCTTCTTGATGGCTTTCTTGGCCTTGCGCACGCTCGCTGGCTTGTCGATGGTCACGCGTTCAGCGTAAGCCACCCCGTCGAGCGTAGCAAGCAATTCGCAGATGCGCACCGGGTAACCCGCTTCCTTCGTATTGCGGCCGTAAGGACTGGTCTGCGTTACCTGGTTCGGCAGCGTGGTCGGTGCCATCTGGCCACCCGTCATGCCATAGATGGCATTGTTGTAGAAGATGACCGTAATGTTTTCACCACGCGTGGCAGCATGAACGGTTTCTGCCATGCCGATAGATGCCAGGTCGCCGTCGCCCTGATAGCTAAACACGAGGTTTTCAGGGTGCACGCGCTTCACGGCCGTCGCCACACTAGGCGCACGACCATGGGCAGCTTCAATCATGTCGCAGCTGAAATAGTCATAAGCCAAAACCGAACAACCTACCGGCGCTACACCAACGGCGTCGCCGCCTTTGCCCAGCTCATCGATGGATTCTGCAACCAAGCGGTGCACGATGCCGTGGGCGCAACCCGGGCAATAGTGCGTAGGCTTGGTGGTTAAAGTCTTCGGGCGTTCAAATACTACTTGTTCTTCAGCCATGCTACTCACCTACTTTCGCGTTTAAAGTGCGAATTGCTTCAAGTACTTCGTCGGGCGTAGGAATAATGCCGCCCGTACGACCAAAGTGTTCCACGGGAACGTCCTTGCCTACCACCAGGCGGACGTCGTCGACCATCTGACCCATGTTCATTTCCACGGACAGATACGCCTTTGCGATACCCATTGTGGCCTCCAGGGCCTTCGCCGGGAAGGGCCACAAAGTAATGGGGCGCAGCAGGCCAACCTTGATGCCTTCTTCGCGCGCCTTCACCACGGCACTGCGTGCAATACGGCTACTCGCACCAAAGGCAACGAGTACGATTTCTGCGTCGTCGAGCATGAAGCCTTCGCTTTGCTGTTCCTTGTCCAGAATAATTTCGTAGCGCTTGGCGCGTTCCAGCAGTTTGGCTTCCAGTTCGTTGGACTGCAGGTAGAGCGAATTGGCAATGTTGTGCTCGCGCTTGCCCTTGGTGCCTGTGGTCGCCCACGGCTTTTCAGGAAGTTCACCAATTTCGTCGGGCAGTTCGACCGGTTCCATCATTTGGCCGAGCAAGCCGTCTGCCAAAATCATGACGGGTGTTAAGTATTCGTCGGCCTTTTCAAATGCCGTGAAAATCATGTCGGCCATTTCCTGCACGGTGTTGGGCGCATAGACAATTTGGAAGAAGTCGCCATGCCCCATGGCGCGCGTTGCCTGCCAATAGTCCTGCTGAGAAGGCTGAATGGAGCCCAGGCCCGGGCCGCCACGTTCAACATTTACGATAACGCCCGGCAGGTCGGCACCAGCCATGTAGGAAATGCCTTCGCCCTTGAGGCTTACGCCCGGCGAAGAAGAACTGGTCATGGCACGTGCACCCGCAGCAGCGGCACCGTAAAGCATGTTAATAGCAGAAATTTCGCTTTCAGCCTGCAGGAAGGTCCCGCCCACCTTGGGCATGATTTTGCTCATGTAGGCAGCCAATTCGGTCTGCGGCGTGATGGGATACCCGAAGTAAAAACGGCAGCCCGCACGTACGGCGGCAGCAGCCAACGCTTCGTTACCCTTCATTAAAACTTTTTCACCCATGGCGCACCTCCTACCTATATACCGTAATGGCAACGTCGGGACACATGGTGGCACAGCTCGCGCAACCCGTGCACGCGTCGTCGTCGGTGCAATGCGCTGGATGGTAACCCTTGGCATTAATGCGGTCCTGGTCCAGCTCTAAAATATGGACTGGACACGCATCGACGCAGAGCCCACAGCCCTTGCAATACGTATCGTCAACTGAAATATGAGCCATAAACATCAGCTCCTTGCTCTCCTGCCCGAGCGGGCACTTTTTCCTCAGGATTTCGATGCGCTTTTCAACTTAAAAATGCGTCTACGTACTAGTCCCAAGGCTTCTTAACATATATTGACACAAAATAGCAGTTTTCGCACGTCAATTTGCCTGAATCGATGGATTCTTTGAGCTGCTGGGCCGCGGGCGTAAGCAGACTTTCGCTACCCGCTTCGGTTGCGAGCGGAACAGCCGTGCATACCAGGGGTAAACCGAGGATGCGAGTCACTTCTTCGGCGAAATCGATGCCGCGTGCCACCACACTTTCGTCGGTGGCGTCCATGAGGTGCGTGTTGTTAACCACATGGGTTGCGCTCAGGTGGCTTGTGAATTCCATTTCGGGGAGCAGGTCGGCCGCTTCCTGAGGCTGCTTGGTAAGTTCGCGCAGGCCATTTACCACATAGAGCACCGCATGGTCGCCCTGCTTAATAAGCTTGGAGAAGCGCCCGAGTGCCGTAGCGCCCACGTCGTCGCCGCCGGCGTCTATAATGCACACCTTGTTGCCACTTGGCTGTGCGCCTTCGATAGCGGTGTCGATGGCCACATTAAGCATGGGGGCATCGAGGGCCGTGTTGGCCGACTGGGGGCAGAGCATGGTGATGCCCGCCGCCGCCAGCGCTTCAATATGGTCGCTGCTGCGGAAATAGGGTGTCCAGGTCGATAAGGGTAACCTGCTTGCCCACCGCCGCCAGGTCGTATGCCAGGTTGAGTGAAAAGTTGGTCTTCCCAACACCGTAATGCCCCAACACCACCACCACAGGCGGCAGGGAAAGGAGGCTCGCGGGTATATTTTCAGCGTTGTTTCCTTGTGTATTCATGCTTACCACTTCCTACAAGTTCCTGGGAAGATTTCCTCCGTCCCCAATTTCCCAAAAATGGGAATTTGGGGACGGAGGAAATCTTCCCAACTGTGTGTATTGAAACACAAAACGCCGATTTCATCTGCAACAAGGTCACTATTTCTGCCAAAGGTGGCTATAATGCTCCACATGCAAAAATGAACCAAGGGGATCTTTATGGATACGAACATCAAAGAGATTGCCCAGCGTATTCGCATGCTGCGCGAAGACCTGGAGCTGACCGCTGAAGACATGGCGGCGGCCACCGACCGCAGCGTCGAAAACTACCTGGCACAAGAATCGGGCGAAGTGGACCTTACTTTCACCTTCCTTTCTAAGTGTGCCGACGCCCTGGGCGTGGACGTAATTGAGCTGCTTACCGGCGAAAGCCCCCACCTGGGCGGCTATTCGCTCGTGCGCGCGGCTGACGGCCTTTCCATCAAGCGCCGCGAGGGCTTCGAATACCTACACAAAGCGCCTTTTTTGAAGAACCGTCTCTGCGACGTGTTCCTGGTTACCGCCCCCTACCTGGAAGAGGAACAGAACGAACCCATCCACCTGTCCTACCACGAAGGCCAGGAGTTTGACTACGTGCTTTCGGGCAAACTGCGCTTTGCCTACGAAGACCATATTGAAGAATTGGAACCGGGCGACACGCTGCTCTACGACAGTAGCCGCGGCCATGGCATGATAGCCATCGGTGGCGAACCGTGCACCTTCCTCGCCCTGGTCATGAAGCCGAGGGAAGAGTCGATTAGCTAGGTGCGCAGGAATACCTGTTAGCACCTAAAACACCACGACCTGTCCTTTGCAGCATTTCGCTGCCCGCTTCATGAAAGAAAAACAATGAGAAAGATAAACGAACAATTTGTTGAAGAACGCTACGGGCTGGACGGCAGCCTGCAATTCTTCCGTGCAAACTACCCCGAAACCTTTAACTTTGGCTACGACGTGGTGGACGACATCGCCCAGGCCGAACCCGACCGCCCAGCACTCATTTGGCGCAACCCCGAAGGCGAAGAGCACCGTTTTAGCTTTGCCGACATGAAACTCTGGTCGGACAAAACAGCAAATCTGCTGGCAGCCCACGGCATTGGACGCGGTGACATGGTCATGGTCATTCTGCGCCGCCACTACCAATTCTGGTTTGTGGCCACCGCCCTGCACAAGCTGGGCGCGGTCATGGTGCCTGCCACCTTCATGCTCAAAGAACACGACCTGGACTATAGGCTGCAAAGTGCTGAAATCAAGGCGGTCATCTGCACCGATGTGAGCTATATCGCCGACGTGGTCGACGCTTCTGCCCCCCGCTGCCCGAGCGTGCAAGTAAAGATGCTTGTGGGCGGAGCTGGCGGTGGCACCTGCGAAGACCCTGCGGCGGCAGGTTATGGCGCTGCCCTTTCAGGTCCAGAAGGCCTGTGTAAGGCTGCAGTCACACGCGAAGGTTGGATTGACTTCAACACTGAGTTGCTCGCTGCCCCTGCCGAATTTGAGCGTCGCGAAACAAAGGCGGCCGACCCCTTCCTCATGTATTTCAGCAGCGGCACCAGTGGCAACCCCAAGATGGTGCTGCACAACAGCGGCTATGCCGTGGCCCACACCGTTACTGCCAAGCATTGGCACAATGTGCAGTCCGACGGCGGCGTGCACTTCACCATCGCAGACACGGGCTGGGGCAAAGCTGTGTGGGGCAAGTACTACGGCCAGTGGCTCATGGAAGCCTGCTGCCTTGCCTACGACTTCGACCGTTTCGACGCGCAGGAAATCTTAGAACTCATAGGCAAGTACCAGGTAACCACCCTGTGCTGCCCGCCTACTATGTATCGCATGTTTATGGAAGCCGACGTTGACCAGTTCGACCTGTCCAGCTTGGTGCATTGTTCCACCGCAGGCGAAGCCCTCAACCCCGACCTCTTCGACTACTGGAAAGAGCACACGGGCCTTACCATCTACGAAGGCTTTGGACAAACCGAAACGCCTCTGACCATCGCCAACCTGGTGGGTTCTACCCCGCGTCCTGGTTCCATGGGTAAGCCTTCCCCGCAGTACGAATTGCAAATCCAGCTTGACGATGGCACACCTGCTCGCCCAGGTCAGACGGGTGAAATCTGCATCCGCATGGACGAACACACCCACGGCATCATGATGGAATATTACAAAAACCCCGAAAAGACGGCCGAGGCTATTACGGAAGGCTGGTACCACACGGGCGACACCGCCTGGTACGATGAAGACGGTTACATCTGGTACGTGGGCCGCAACGACGACGTTAT
>CAJOJB010000100.1 GCA_905234635.1 uncultured Eggerthellaceae bacterium
AGAGTCGAATATTGTCAGGTCTTACGCGGCCATTAACGTGCTTGCCGCAGACGCCGCCAACGTAGGTGGCCTGGTGGGCACCTTCGCAGGTAACAGCATTTCTGATAGTTACGCTTCAGGCGAAGTGGACGGTGCGGGCACGGTAGGTGGCCTGGTAGGTACGCTTTCAACGGGCACGGTAAGCAACTGCTATTCCACGTCAGACATTCATTCCGCGGGTATTGCCGGGGGCTTTGTTGGCCAAAGCAGTGGTGGGGCAGTGAACAGCAGCTTTGCCTATGGGCGCGTAAATAGTGCATCGGGCGCTGGCTTTGTGGGTGCCGAAGGAAGCACGAGTTTCAGCGATTGCGCTTACTTGGCCGACGTAGGCTACAACGAAAACCTGGCGGATCAGCCCGCGGGCGTTGAAGCGCAGAAGTACAGCGCACTTGCCAGCATGCGTCTGGCCGCAGACCACAGCTTCCCCTATAGGGAAAACCTGCTGGGCATGGCCTTCCCCTTTGCGAACGTACTCGATGAACACTGGGGTAATTGGCCTGCACCCATGTCGCTCAACCCCATTTTGGTGTACTACGAATACTATGGTTATGAAGAAGGCTATGGCTTCTATGGCACGGGCGAAACTGAAGCGGGTGTGGTTACCATAGACACGCTCGACCAGCCCAACGGTGGCATGGTGGTTTTGGAAGACGGCTATGCCTTGATTTCGACTTTCTCGATTCGCGGTTTCGAATATGCGCTTAATGGCGGTGCCAAGCAACGCCTTACTCTGGCCGATAGCCCACAAGCGGGAAGCTTTGTGGACCTGGGCATAAAGTCGGTCGACTACTACGACGGTAGCGCCATGCAAACCCTCAACGATATTTTCGTGTATCAGCTTCCCTTCGAATTGCAGATGCCCGATCGCACGGCAGCGAGTTTCGTCGATACGCTTGAACTGAGCTTTGCCGATGCGGGCGGAACGTCGGCACAGACTTTCACCTATTACTACAACCCCGACTTTGCCATGCTTGCGGCAAGTCCGTCTTTCGGCAAAACATCGGCCGAAGTGCCTGACACGTCTGCCTTGTATGTACGCACGGCTCGTCAGTTGAATCGCCTTGGCTACCAGCAGGCATACTGGGCGCCGAATGCGAACATCGTACAGCGCTACGACATCGACTTTGGTTTATATGCGGGCGACTACCTAGGCCACACCCTCGACTTTATGGGTACAGGCGCGTATCACAACCAACCTATTGGCACCGTCGACTACCCATTCTGGGGCATCTTCGATGGCACGAACCATGTGATTATCGACTATGTCTTGTGGGCCGACGGGGCAGAAGCGGCAGGTCTTTTTGGCTCGGTTTCTGGCGGTGCCCAAATCCAAAATACCCACCTAGCATCTTCGGCGCTCTACGAAGCGAAAGTGGTTCGTTCGGGTGCGGTGCCCGACGGTTCGCTGGCCGTGGGCGGCCTGGTGGGCTGGCTTGACGATGCCAGCATTTCGGGCTGCAGTGTTTCGGGTTATAGCATTCATCTTGATGGAGACTCAGCCATTGTCGATGCTTCGGCGGGTGGCCTGGTGGGCATTAATGCTGGAACCGTCGATCGGTCATCGGCTGCAGACGTGAGCGTCAACCTTGTGGCAGACGCTCCTGCGGGCGCAAGTTTGGGCATTGGTGGCCTGGTCGGCGGATTGCAGGGTAGCGTTTCAAATAGTTATTCCGTCGAAGCCTATCTTTGCGGACAGGCCTTGGGTAGTGCGAGTGGCCGCGTCTTGATGCACGGTGGCATTGCGGGCCTTGTCTATGGCGACGCCGCTTCGGTGGACAACTGCTATGGTTACGCCTATACCGAAAACACCATTGCCCAATCTGACGACCTGGTGCAGCATTTCGATCTTGCCGATTCGTCCTTGTGTAGCGTATCGAACAGCTACCGTCTTGCTTGGGACGCAGATTCAAGCAGTCGCGGCGACGAATTCAGCACGGGCGCGCAGGACGGCGACGACATGGTAGCCTGTGATCCCGACGAACTTGCCAATGCTTCTTTGGGTTCTGCCTTTGCTTATAACAGCGAGCCGAACACCTACGGGAGCGCCTACCTGTACGATGTTCGTATTACCCCAGGTCATTTGTCTACCGCGCGCGCGAGCTATCCGTACCCCGTGGTATGCACCGACATCGACGACGAATACAGCCACTTCGGCTATTACTGGGTGGAGTAGCCCATGTACCTGTTCCGTAAAATCCAATCCCAGCGTGGTGCGTCAATTCTGTTGGCGCTTGCCGTTGTTTTGGTATGCACCATGGTTGCGGCCATCGTTTTGGCTGCGGCAGGGGCGAACGCGGGCAAAGGGCTTTCGAGCCAGGCGCAGGTGCGCTCATATTATTCGGTTGCTTCGGCCGCTCAGTTGCTGGCAGACGACATGAAAACCAATGCGCCTAAGGGCAAGATTTCCACGACGGTAAAGCATTACACTTGCCTGGACACCCACCCAAGTTACGCACATGCCGACGAAGGCATCGCACCAGACAAGACGATGCAGCTTGATGAAAGTTCAACAACGCCCTTGGCTCAAATCATCGTCGAAGGGCTTAATTCCATCGACCCCACTGACGAAAGTTCGAACTATGAACGCAGTTTTGTCATTCAGGCGCCTGAACTCGACGAAGTTCAGGCGGTGCTTACCATGGACTATCGTTACAACATTACGATTAAGTTAAGCGCGGCACCGACCGACGATTCCTTTGGCTACGGGCTCACTGTAACCATCCCTTCAATTCAGGGTGAACCACAAGAAGAAGTGAGTCGTATTGAAGAAGGCGATTCCCACTGGGACGGCTGGGAATGGGAAGCGGGCGGCAGCGAGTATTCGTGGCTCGAAGAAAACAAGACGCCCATTAATCCCAGCACAGGCAACCACGAGCCCGCTTCCAACGAATACGGCCACAGCATCGAACAGTTCTATGAAGTTGTGTCCACGACCACAACCACCCAGTTTGCCTGGGGGCAGGCCACCTACGAAAAGGGGACGGGCGAATGAAGCAGTTCCTTAACATGTGGTGTGCACGCCTGCGTTCCCGCTTTGGCACGCGGGGTGAATCCATTACGGAAACACTCGCGGCCATTCTTATTTGTTCACTGGCCATTCTTATGCTGTATACCGCGCTGGCATCGGCATCGCGCATGAACGCCGCAGCCGACGAACAGGCTGCTAATTTGCGCGAAGATATTTTTGCTGCAGAAACCCAAGGCGAACCCGAAGACGGCTTGCGTGAAGTGCGCGTGGTGGGTTTTGATGAAGGCTATGAAGTCCAATACTACGGGGGACAAACGGGCGACGTTATGTCGTATCGCCTCCCTTAAGGAATAGGTGTGTTGAAGCTACTGAAACAAAGGGACAATAAGCGCAGCCAGGCAGGCTTTACGATTATGGAACTGCTTGCCGCCCTGGCTATCCTGGTTATTCTGGGCACTATGGTGGCATCTGCCATGGTGACGGCTTCGCGCGTGATGGCAACCGGCACGGCGGCATCCAATGCTTCCGTGCTCGAACAGTCCATTGAAACAGCCCTTTCCGACACCTTGCGTTATGCAAGTGCCCATGTTCCCTTGGGTAACAGCCTGGCTGAAGACCCTGCCTTCGACAGCGATTCTGCCTTTGACTATGCGGGGTCTGCGGTACGCAACGGCCGGCTTGGTATTGAAGACGGAAAGATTGCTCTGTCAACCGCTGCGGGCACCCAGTTTGTGCCCAAGGCAGCAGGCATATATACCGACTTTGTTATCAGCGATTTTCAGATGTTTTATGACTGCGACACCAACGTGTATAACGGCACCTACACCATTTCAACGGCCAATGGAAGTTATACGCGCGAAGGCAGCTTTGTATGCAAGACCCTTGTTGAAGAAACCTACGAATAGCGAAAGGTAGGCTCCAGTTGAAGTACACACGTTTAGGCGATCTTCTTGTCGATGCGGGCGTTATCAGCCAGGA
>CAJOJB010000101.1 GCA_905234635.1 uncultured Eggerthellaceae bacterium
GCATATGATGTGCCCCCACGACATTCTGACCGTAAAGGGCTATGCGCTCGAAGACTACTTTGGGGAAGAATGGGAGCGCCGCTACCAGGAATGCGTGGAAGACCCGCGTATTCCCAAGCGCAGCATGCCGGTGAAGGAAATCGTGCGTCTTATTCTGAAGAGTGCCGTGGAAACGGGCACGCCCTTTACCTTCAACCGCGACACGGTGAATCGCGCTAACCCCAACCCGCATAAGGGCATGATTTATTGTTCGAACCTCTGCACCGAAATTGCTCAGGGTATGTCGCCCATTGAACCGGTTTCGACCGAAGTGCAAACCCACGGCGGCGACACGGTTGTGGTTACCACCACGCGCCCGGGCGACTTTGTGGTGTGCAACCTGGCCAGCCTTTCGCTGGGCCATTTGCCCGTGGAAGACGACGAAGTCATGCGCCATGTTATTCGCACGGTCGTGCGCGCCCTCGACAATGTTATCGACCTGAATTTCTACGCACTCGAATATGCTCGCATTACCAATCGCCAGTTCCGCAGCATTGGTTTGGGCGTTTCGGGTTATCACCACATGCTTGCCAAGGCAGGTATTAAGTGGGAAAGCGAAGAGCACCTGGAATACGCCGACAAGGTGTTTGAACGAATTAACCGTTTTGCCATTGAAGCTTCGGCTGACTTGGCTGCTGAAAAGGGGAGTTACCAATTCTTCGATGGCAGCGAATGGCAAAGTGGTGCCTACTTCGACAAGCGCAACTACACGGGCAGCGAATGGGCGGCGGTGCGCGCCAAGGCAGCGGAAGGCATGCGCAATGCCTACCTGCTGGCCATTGCGCCCACGTCTTCAACGTCCATTCTTTCGGGCACGACGCCAGGCGTTGACCCTGTCATGCGCCGTTTCTTCCTGGAAGAAAAGAAGGGGGCCATGCTTCCGCGCGTGGCGCCGGATTTGTCGCCCGACACCTACTGGTATTACAAGCCTGCTCATGAAATCGACCAGACCTGGTCCGTGCGCGCGTCGGGCATTCGCCAGCGCCACATCGACCAAGCCCAGTCGATGAACCTCTATATTACGAACGACTTTTCCATGCGTCAGGTGCTTGAGCTGTACCTGAAGGCCTGGGAAGAAGGCGTGAAGACGGTGTACTACATCCGCAGCAAGTCGCTTGAGGTGGAAGAGTGCGAAAGCTGCGCGAGCTAGTTTCGTCGTTCTATCGCACCAAAGTGTCAGAACCCAATGCTCACTGATTTTGTTGGACCTATGAGTTTAATACTATTGAGAGGAAAGGAACAGAAATGACCATCGATTTGAATAAGGAACTGACGCGCAATCCCTTGTTTAATCCCGAAGGCGACACGGACGTGCTCGACCGCCGCATGATTGGTGGCAACACCACCAACCTGAACGACTTCAACAACATGCGTTACCCCTGGGTGAGCGACTGGTATCGCCAGGCCATGAACAACTTCTGGATCCCCGAAGAAATCAATTTGTCTCAGGACGTGAAGGACTACCCGAACCTGCCACTGGCAGAACGCACGGCCTACGACAAGATTCTGTCCTTCCTCGTGTTCTTGGACTCCATCCAAACGGCCAACCTGCCCAACATCGCTGAATACATTTCAGCCAATGAGGTGGACCTGTGCCTGCACATTCAAACCTTCCAGGAAGGCATTCACTCCCAGAGCTATTCCTACATGCTCGACACCATCTGTTCGCCCGAAGAGCGCAACGACATCCTGTTCCAATGGAAGACCGACGAACACCTGCTTACGCGCAACACTTTTATTGGCAACCTGTATAACGACTTCCTGAACGACCGCCGTCCACTCACTTTCCTGAAGGTGCTCATGGCGAACTACATTCTGGAAGGCGTGTACTTCTATTCAGGCTTTATGTTCTTCTACAACCTGGCGCGCAACGGCCGCATGCCTGGGTCGGCTCAGGAAATCCGCTACATCAACCGCGACGAAAACACGCACCTGTGGCTGTTCCGCAACATCTTGAACGAATTGCAGAAGGAAGAGCCCGAACTGTTCAGCGAAGAAATTATTGCCGAACTGCGCGAAATGCTTGAAGAAGGCGTGCGCCAGGAAATTGCCTGGGGCCACTATGTTATTGGCGATGACATTCAGGGCCTGACCAAGGACATGATTACCGACTACATTCGTTACCTGGGCAACCAGCGTTGGTCGGCTTTGGGCTATGGTCCGCTGTTTGAAGACAATATCGAAGAGCCGCCGAACATGGCTTGGGTTTCGCAATACGCCGACGCCAACATGGTAAAGACCGACTTCTTTGAAGCGCGCAGCACGGCGTACGCGAAGTCGACGGCGCTGGTGGACGACCTCTAGGATTTTGCACGCCCTATTTCTGCCGCGCGGGGGAGTGCAAGCTGCTCTTACTTGGGTGTGCGGTAGGGAATCGGCTGAAAAAATGTGGCGAAATTGAGCGCGTAAGGTTTCCTCTTGCGCGCTCATTGCTTTACCGCTAAAATGGCAAAGCTGCTTTAAAGCAGTACCAACAAGCGGGGTGTTAGCTCAGTTGGTTAGAGCGCCGGCCTGTCACGTCGGAGGTCGCGAGTTCAAGTCTCGTACATCCCGCCATTAAAACCCCAGTTCACCGCCCACTTCGAGGCGGTGAAATTGTTTTCTGGATATGAAACGCGTGAACGCAATTTGAACGAATTATCCTGAATAACGTCACGAAATACTTGCCTATATTGAGCAACGTTGCCCGCTCTCGTGCCGTTTGAGTGCCACCTCTAAGGGCAAGGTCCAAGGGCAATGCTCCATGCGGGGAAGAAACACTCTTCCTGACGCGCAATAAATATGGTATAAATACATTGGAGGTTCTTGCGAGAGCTTCCTCCGAGTAGCCGGGAGTAACCTCCCGGCACATTTTTTGAAAGGCGCTATGAGGGAACTGTCTATATTCTGCGACGAGAGCGGCGGCGAGGGTGGCCATTCAAAGTATCGGCTGGTTACCCTAGTGTTTCATAATCAGGCAGATTCCCTCGAAAACCATATTCGTACTTACCAAAACGCCTTGTCCGCGAAGGGCCTTCCTGATATTCCATTTCATGCCTCTCCGCTTATGAATGGTCACGATAGCTACGAAAACATGGAATCGCCCGACCGAAGACAACTGTTAACGCACTTCTTCATCTTTCAGCGTGCGCTACCGTTCCGCTACAGAACCTTTGCCTACAAAAGAAGTGAGGTTCAAGATGAGGTTATATTTACTGCCAGACTACGCAAGGATTTGGTTGTGCTTTTGGGAGACAACCTTGAATTCTTCCAAGGCTTCGATAAAGTGAAAATCTACTACGACGGTGGGCAAGGTACTGTTACGAAGGCCCTTCATGCTGCTATTGATTATGAATTATCGAAAGAGGCAATTCTGTATAAAGATGCTAGTCCGATAGACTATCGTTTGCTGCAGGTTGCAGACTTTATTTGTGCATTGGAGCTTACAGCAATCAAGTTCGATAATCATGAAATCACTGCTACCGATGAAAGATTCTTTGGGTATTCTGCTGGAAACTTCAAGAAGCTCTACCTCCGTCATATTCGCAAAAAGCGTCTGTAGCTTTGAACGGAATTTGAACGGAATTTTGCTTTGAATGGAATTTGAACGGGGTATAATTGTCGATGTTGTCATGGAACGTAAGCGTTTGAACAGGGATTACTCGATTTGACAAACGATGACCTATGTCCAATGTGGCCTGTCACGTCTTAAGGTCGCGTGTGTTCACCGCCCACATTGAGGCGGTGAATTTGTTTTTTGGACATGACCCCGCAGGTGCTTTGAGTAGAATTTGAGCCAGCAAGCAGCAACAATTGTTATTGCCTGCCATCCTTATTCCGTATTTGTATTCTTTTAGCAACCATTCCCCTTGCTTGACGCATGGACAACGACGAAGTACAATAAAATTGTCCTAAGCAAAAGAAAGGAACTTTGATGCCGAATAAGATATTCAGCGAGCGCATAAGGAAGCTCCGCATAGATCGTAAGCTAACCATGGACGCACTGGCGAAAGAGCTTGGCTTGTCCAAGAGTCGGATAAGCATGTGGGAAAACAACGGAGTAGTACCTCGCGATGAAGTCTTGATGCGACTCTCGGCTTTTTTCGACGTTTCGACTGACTTCCTTTTGGGGAACGACGCAATGGAGGGGAAGGAACCAGAAACAAGTTCTGATCTTCAGTTTATTCAACGAGGGTTAAAGGGGATGGACGAGGAGCAGCTTAAGAAAGCAAAAGCTGTGCTCAGCTCGGTATTCGATGATATTTTCGAGGACGAGGAGGAATAGATTGTTGTGAAGCCTGACTTCAAGAAAGCATATCGTATTGCAACCGAGAATGTGCTGCTCGCTTCGAGTACTATAGCATCGTTTCCTGTTGACATTGCGTCATTCATACGCGAAGAAACCGACCTGAAACTCTACACCTATGAGACCGCTGTCAAGAAATGGCATTTGGATATGCCTCAGTTCGGAAGCGAAGATGCGTTTCTGTCTGAAATGAACGGCAGGTTCATTCTTTTTTACAATTCTAATGTATGTGAGTCTCGTGTTCGCTGGTCTATCGCACATGAGCTTGGTCATTTCCTTCTTGGCCATGCTCTTAATAGCGAGAAACTAAATGAAGACGAATATGGTATTCAAGAAGTTGAGGCGCATTTCTTTGCCGCTCAAGTTATGATGCCCGACCAGATTATTCGCGAGTTGGCAGTACGGGGAGAGCGTGTGCTGGCATCTTCTCTTAGAAAATGGTTCCAAGTTTCAAAGGAGGCAGCTGACAAAAGAATTGAAACGGTCAATCATCAAAGTGGCTTGGAGATTTGCAAGACCGACAACGACTATTCCCAGGAGGTCATATTCAAGTTCGCGTCTTCCATAGAAGCGATACGACCAAAGCACGCTACAGGGTCGCTGTATAACGACGTGGATGACGATGAGAGGCAGGCGGAACGTGATTCTTGGATGTACGAGTGGTAGAGAAGCATGCCCCATCGACAGCAAGGAGGTGACGATGCGTTGTAGAAAAGAATAGGAAAGGGCCCGCTCGGCTGCTGCGGCAACAGCTAGCCGGCGTGCCCCTCGTCGGATCAGCATATGCGATCCTCTGACAAGAAGCATTATGCCATATCCGACGAGTAGATGGTTATTTGATAGTCATTTATTTGATTGGAGGCAATTATGCTTTCTAAAGAATCGCTCGTCCTGGACCCGGATGAGGACCCAAAACAATCTAAGAAACCGGCGCATCATAGGCGCGACGTCTTCCATGCGTGGATGCTCAAAGGAGCCGAGTACGTAGGCCCCTTGGATATGCCCAAGCTCGCGCCAGTGCGAGCTGACCCTAACAAGATGGTTGCTTTCTCGGATGCGATGAGTCCAAAATGGAAAGACTTCGATTGCTTCGTCCACTTCTTTGAGGACGACTGCAACATTGAGCGCTTTTGGAGCAATCCGAAACAGTACATCGGGAAGCTTGGCAAATTCCAGGGCGTGCTTGGTCTTGATTACAGTGTTTGCTATGACTTTCCAGTTGCGCTTAAGGATTATAACCACTGGCGCAATTCTGTTTGTACGTATTGGTTGCAGAAGAATCTTCCTAGCGCGGTGCCCCAAGCGCGTTGTGAAGACGGGAACTATAAGGAGGTGCTCGCAGGTTTTCCAAAGTATTCGACTCTTGCCATTGGCGCACGCTCAATGGTTCGTGACCAGAACGACCGTGCGGTTTTGAAAAAGTCAGTCGAGCATATCGTTGACTATCTTGAGCCAGTGAATCTGCTGTGGTACGGCAGCGATATGTACGGCGTTGCCGACTATCCTCGTTCAAAAGGGATTCCTGTACACATCTATCCTGCAAAGGGTCGCGGGAACCTTAACCATCACTGCGAAGATGGTGATTGCTAATGGGCGGGCATAGCAGCGGTGGCCTGTTTCCGGGAACCTCGGGTGAAAGGGCTACTAGTGACCAAGCCGCTCATGAGGGGCTGTCCGACTCTGGCAGAGCTTTGGTTGCTGAAGCCCAATCGAAAGGGGTGAAGATTAGTCCTGAGAAAGTAGTTGGGATTGCAAAGGACCCCAATGGC
Source organism: uncultured Eggerthellaceae bacterium (assembly GCA_905234635.1). Lineage (GTDB taxonomy): Bacteria > Actinomycetota > Coriobacteriia > Coriobacteriales > Eggerthellaceae > CACXMZ01. The sequence goes on from CAJOJB010000101.1 coordinate 6,094, forward strand.
AAAATCGTATGGATTGAGACAGGGCATGGCGGCGACAAGGGTAGCGGCCTTGCTCACATTATCGAAGATCATGGAAAGCAATTTAACAGGAAGGGGGTTAGCAATACGGAATTACCTCGCTATCTCCTCCAGGCTGTGTGTACTGGCAAGGTTGTTGGAAGACAGGGAACACGCAAGGTATATGAATTCAATTACAATGGAAGTCGGCACCGGGTTGCGATAACTGTGTCGAACAATGGATATATTGTCGGGGCCAACCCAAGGTCCTTTCCTAAGGAGAACTAACATGAAGACAATTAAGATTCAGCTGGAATATCAGTGCTACCCCATATGGATCTACGATGATGAGGGCAACGTCGAGGACACGGCTCTTCCTCCAGAGCTGGTGGACGATCACGAGCTCGACGAAAAGTTCATATCCCTGCAAAAGCGCTTCGACGGGACTTATGTTGATACATCGACCGAGTTCTACAACAAGGGCTTTTCGTCTCCGGAAGACAAGACGGCTTTTGATGCCGACTTGAGGGTCGCAGTTTCTGAGTTTATTGAGAAGTGCCCGGAATTCTATTCGGTAGAGGTGAGTAAGCATCTTTTCTAGTAATCATTGCGGGAGAAGGTGAATCTTCAGCGAGTGATTGATTATTCGTAGTGGGCAGCAATAACGAAAGTGACCCTGTGCGCCGTTTCGAGCGTGTTGCGCTGTGATTTGAACCTCTAATACGTGGGGCAGTAGATGAATTCGCGTCTGAGCAGAGTTTGAGCAAAATAATGACTGTGAGCAGAATTTGAGCACAGTATGGTGGCCCTAGCAAGTGCAAGGTGACAAACGATGAACTTTTTAAATCAATAAGATTGGATTACAGCGTGATAAATTTGGATAATACCGTAACGATTCATATTCGTCAGATGGACTAAACCCGGTAGGGAAAGCCTAGTCGATGGTATTTTCATCCGTTTCCGCATTGTGTATAATAGGGACGCCGATGGAGCTTAAGGCTCCAAAGGTTCCAGAACGGCGAGGTACGTACCTCGCCATTTCTGTGTTGTAAGGTGGATTGATTGAGACGGCTCAACCTTCATATTGATGAAACCGGCAATTACGACCTCTCAGAAGGGGTCTATATGGTTGTAGTTGTCTTGCACGAGCACGATTGGGCTATTGATGATGCGGTTCGGTCTTATGAAGAACGACTGTCTTTAGCTAAGCTGGACAACATTTCTTTTCATGGCAAGGATTTGCTGCACGGTAACGAGGACTATGAATCGGTGTCCATTGGGGACAGAAAGCGTCTGCTAACCCAGTTTGCTCGACTGGCGCGTATGTTACCGTATAGGTACTTCGTTCTGCGGTATAACAGGGATGATGTTCATGGTCAGTACGAACTTGAAGCAAAGTTGCGTCGAGATCTTGCTTCAGTTGTCTTTGAAAGGCTCTCATTTTTTCAGCAGTTCGACTCGGTTTCTGTTTACTACGATGGCGGACAGAAGACCGTAAGTATTGCCCTTTCGTACTTGCGAGAAACGTTGCCGACTTCCGAGAGGCAGACCATTCCGCAAGGCGCCTTCTTCAGGTTGCGGATTATATTTGTACGATCGAACGTGCCATGGAAGGATTTGACAAAGGCACACAATCGAATACGCAGGTACGATTTTTCGGCAGCCGCCGCAAGTTGTACCAGTCGTATTTGAAGCAGATTTCGCAAAAACAGTTCCTCCTTCCATAGTCTATTTTGGTTTGTATGCGTGAACGGAATTTGCACGGAATATCTTCCTGAACGGAATTTGCACGGGGTATAATTGTTGATGTTGTCATGGAACGTAAGCGTTTGAACAGGGATTACTCGATTTGACAAACGATGACCTATGTCCAATGTGGCCTGTCACGTCTTAAGGTCGCGTGTCATTGAAACCCCAGTTCACCGCCCACATTGAGGCGGTGAATTTGTTTTCAATCCACAAAGTGAAAATCGCTTGAACGGAATTTGAACGGATTGCGACACAATCCGAAAAAGGTGGCTTATAGGACAATAGAACTCTCGGCAGCATTCCTGGATGGTTTTGCCTTGAGCAACCATTATCTCAACATCTAGCAGTATTTAAGGCTTGAGCTAAATGATAATTCTGCTGTAAAATTAGGGTACAAATCTTACAGCAAGGAGGTATCATGCCAGCAATCCTTCCCGTATCATCGCTTCGCAGTTATACCGAAGTCCTTGATGGTGTTGCACCTGGTGCCCCAGTTTTTCTTACCAAGAACGGGCACGGTAGGTATGCCATCCTGGACATGGATGATTATGACAGGCTTGCTGCCGAGGACAAGTTGTTCGCCGAGCTCGAGGTGGGCCGCAAGTCTGGCGAAGAGGAGGGCTGGGTACCAGCCGCTGACGTTCGCGCTAGATTTGCGGACAAGGTAGCCCATGCCGACTAGCATTGTTTATTCACCTCGCGCAATAGGCGACCTGGATGATATTTGAGCTTTCCTGGCTGTCGATTGCGGCAATCCTCGTGCGGCAGAGCGCGTCGTCCAGGGCATCCTCGACAGGATTGATGCCCTTTCCGAACTGCCCGAAATTGGCACACCGCTCGATTCCAGGTGCATTGTCCACTCCGATTACAGGTTCGTGTTGACTGGCAGCTACCTTGCGTTCTATCGCTTTGAGAGCGACTGCGTTTTTGGCGACAGGGTCCTTGACGGCCGTAGCGACTATCTGCGGAAGCTTTTCGGAATAGGCGAGTCCGGGATTAATTTGTATCTCTAGCCAATTTGGCGAGGTTGTCGAATAGCGCAACGAGCTAATCTGCTGTTTAAATGTACATGCTAGGCGCACACGGGGTGTATGTCAGCAACGAAAAGTGTGCCATTTTGTGTAAATCCGCGAAACCGTCTTAGCGCGGGTTACGTTTCTGAACTGCACTTTTATGTGTTTTGACCTGCGGCTATGGCGCTGTAACGTCTTAAGGTTGCGGGTTCAAGATTAGAAGCATTGTGCTACAGTACGCGCATCATTGCGATGAAAGCGCATTCTCTAATACTGACCCCAGCGAAGAAGGTGGAGGAGTCCTTGCTCTTGTGCGCCTTCCTCTTTTTGCTATGCATATGGTTTTAAACACCGTTATGGGTCTTGGTTTGGGTATGTATAAGCATTGCAAGCAGACGGGCAAGCCCGGGGCAGGGCGCTGGCTGGCCCTCGGTCTGCTTTTGCCAGTGCTCTGGCATACCCTTTATGACTCTGCGACGGTAAAGACCCCTCTCATCCTGGCGCCGGATGACCCGATGGTACAAAGCGTTGGTCTTGTATATGCAGGAGTCATGGCGCTTGCTTCGCTCGTCTTGCAGTTCACTGTTCTCTGGCAGTTCAAGAAAAACACCGAACGGTCTTGTTCGCTTTCAATTGAATCCTAGGCACCTGTTCTGCGTCGCAGCTTGTGGAATAGGCGCTGTTTTAAAAACGTGTCGAAAGGCATGACATGCTGGGGCGTTCGAGCCCCAGTTTTGCTGCTGGCAAAAACGTGCGTATTAGCAGTAAATATGGTTAAATATGTCACAAGCTCTTGATGCTTTTTAGGGCTATCAATTGAAGTTGGGAGTGATGATATGAGAAAGAAAATCTTTGCTGTTCTTGTTGCTGCCGGCGCGCTTGTATTTGCATTGTCGTTGGCTGCCTGTTCACCAGCTGGAGGCGATGCATCTTCAGGCGGCGGCGCTGCAAGTGGGGACGCCACAAGCGGTGGCGGTGTCGTCCTTGCATACAATACCGAACCACAAACCAACCTCATTCCTTCCATGGTTAATGAAGTTGGTGGCGGTAACATCCTCGAACTTATTTTTGAGGGTCTCACACGCTATGACGTAGACGGCTCTACGAAGCTGGCTATTGCCGAATCTATCACCACCGCAGACGACGGCAAGACCTGGAATGTAAAGATTAAGGAAGGCAAGAAGTTTTCCGATGGTTCACCCTTAACAGTCCAGAACTTTGTCGACGCTTGGAACTGGGGTGCAAACCCTGAAAACGGCGCTCTGTCTGGTGAATTCTTCATGGCAATCGAAGGCTACCCTGAAGTCGATGACGAAGGCAACCTGTGGGTGGAGGTCGACGGCCAGCGCACCAACCTCGGACCGGTCAAGAGCGAAGGCGCCACCCTGCAGGACGGCATCTTCACGAACCTCGCCGTCACCGACGACGC
>CAJOJB010000102.1 GCA_905234635.1 uncultured Eggerthellaceae bacterium
TGATCGTGCATAACAAGCATACCGAACCGTGGAAGGTCACTATCGTAGATACGGGTTATGATACGATGACCGGAGGGCGTATCAAACGTGTACAATCCTATGTCGGAGAGGAACCCTTCATGCTTACATATGGTGACGGGGTCTGCGATGTCGATATCAATAAGCTTGTGGAATTTCATAAAGGGCATGGCAAGATTGCTACCCTGACTGCCGTTATGCAGGAACAGCAGAAAGGAATTCTGGATATCGATTATGAGGGCTATGGAGCGGTCAGATCCTTTCGGGAAAAGCAGACTACGGATGATGTGCCGATCAACGCGGGCTACATGGTATTGGAACCTGCTATCTTTAAATACCTGACCTTTGGAGATAAGACGGTACTTGAGAGAAAACCGCTTCAGAAGCTTGCGGAGGAAGGGCAATTAATGTCCTACGTCCATAAGGGCTTCTGGAAGTGCATGGATAATATCAAGGAAAAAAATGAGCTGGAGGAGCTCTGGAAAAGCGGAAAAGCGCCGTGGAGAAAGTGGTAATTTAAAATGAAAAAAATCAGCATTATGGTTCCGTGCTATAATGAGGTGGAAAATGCCGGACCGATGGCGGATGCCTTACGGAATATGCTTAGGGATAAACTGTCCCGGTACGATTACGAGATTGTTTTTATCGATAATTGTTCGACCGACGGAACCAGAGACGTTATTGAAAAGCTCTGTCAAGAGGACAAAAAAATCAAGGCGATATTCAATGCCGAAGGGAAATACACCTTCAATGTTGACGTAGCTGCCCTCGATGAAGAATTGACTATTGCCGCCTGGGGCCAGCGCCGCGACCGCTGGTACCCGCACACCATCACCTTCTTTTCTCCTGAAGAAGGGGCGCAACCCATGGCGGCATCTGAAGGGGGCGAAGGGTCGAGCAATTCCACAAGCACCGCTGCCGCTGCCACGCCCACCGCTGACGACCAGATTGCCGTGTCGTTAGAAGGTGGCACGGGCAAGGCTACCATCCTTTCACCCGTTGCCCTGAGCACTGAAGACGGCCAAACCTACGCCCACTTCGTGTGGACAAGTAGCAACTATGACCTGATGGTTGTTGACGGCATTGAATATCGGCCTGTTTCACTCGAGCCTGGTTCCACCTTTGTTATACCTATCGAACCCGATCAACACGACCTTGAAATTCAGGCCCAGACCACCGCTATGAGCGAACCACATCTTATTAACTACACCGTGCATTTTGGTGTTGAGCCTTCAAGTTCTACCGCCGGTATGGCAGCAGACGCAGGCACAGCTACGGCGGCAGATGCAAGTGCCGCCCAAATTGCAAACTTCCGCAATACCGATTTGGGAAACGGCTGGCAACCCACGGGCGAAATAAAGCTGGACTACGCACGCTGCTTTTCGCTCGACGCCTATGAAGACGGTTCCGTCCTTGCCTGCATTTCCAACGGTGGACGTTACCTTATCGTGCCCGAAAATGCCGAAGTTCCCGAAGGGCTCGCCAGCGACATTGTCGTGCTCAAACAACCCATAAGCGACGTCTACCTGGTAGCAAGCGACACGGGTTGTTTGGTCGATGCCCTCAATGTGGTTGACAAGATCACCGTTTCCGGCATTAAGGCAGAAGACTGGCACGTCGAATCTATCCGAGCGGCCATGGACGCAGACAGCATTGTATACGGCGGCAAGTACAACATGCCCGACTATGAAATGCTCTTGGGCAAGGGTGTGCGCCTGGCCATCGAATCGACCATGATTAACCACACGCCTGACGTACGTGAAAAGCTTATTGAACTGGGCATTCCCGTGCTTACCGAAATGTCGAGCTATGAAGACGAACCGCTCGGACGCGCCGAATGGGTGAAGCTCTATGGCGCCCTTTTCAACAAGTCAGACTTAGCAAACGAAAAGTTTGCAGAACAGGTCAAGATAGTCGATAGCATCGAAAGCAAGGCAACGGGAAAGACGGTGGCGTTCTTCTATATTAATAGCAACGGTAACGCCGTCATTCGCCGCCCAGGAGACTACACGTCGACCATGATTGAACAGGCGGGCGGCAACTATATTTTCGACAGCCTTGCCGCAGAAGCCGACCCCGACGACATGAGCAATATGAGCAGCATGACGCTTGAAATGGAAAAGTTCTTCGCCACGGCCAAGGACGCTGACATTGTCATCTATAACGCATCCATCGACAATTCGGTCAACTCGATAGACGACCTTATTAAGAAAAATGAAATGCTGGGCAAGTTTAAGGCAGTTCAAGACGGCCAGGTTTGGAAGACTGAACAGAACGTGTATCAGCAAATGATGAACACAGGTGACATTATCGCTGACTTTAACAAGGTTTTTAACGATGATGCCGACGCCCTAACTTACCTGGAGAAGCTTCAATAAAATGCAGCGGCAAGACCAAATAGACAACTTTGGACGAGAAGTGCATCGCCGGCGGGTGGCCATCGTATTCGCTGCACTGGCGGCGCTGTTGGCCTTCTTCGCCATACTCAATCTGTGCATTGGTAGCGTGAACGTTCCCTTCGCGGATTTGGCTGCCATACTGGGAGGCCAAGACGCAAGCAGTATGAATTACGAAATTGTCTGGAACATCCGCCTGCCGCGCCTGATTGCAGCAGCCCTGCTTGGCGGTGCCCTGGCCTTGGCTGGCTTCCTGCTTCAAACCTTCTTCAACAACCCCATCGCGGGCCCCTATATTCTGGGCATTTCAAGTGGTGCCAAACTTGTGGTGGCCATCATGATGATTCTGGTCGTGGGCGGATCAGGCGTCATGACATCGTGGATGCTGGTGCTTTCCGCCTTCGTGGGGTCGATGGCCGCCATGATGTTTGTTTTGCTGGTTTCACGACGCATCAATTCCATGAGCATGCTCATTGTGGCGGGCGTCATGATCGGCTACATCTGCAGTGCCGCCACCGACTTTCTTATCACCTTCGCCAGCGACGCCAATATCGTGAATTTGAAAAACTGGTCCCTAGGCAGCTTTTCGGGTATTAGCTGGAATGACATTGGCCTTATGGCGGTCGTGGTGCTGGCTTCAAGCGCCTGTGTATTTCTGTTATCGAAACCCATGGGAGCCTTTCAGCTGGGTGAACAATATGCGCGGTCCATGGGCGTAAACATTCGCCTGTTTCGCGTTGCCCTCATACTGTTATCCAGCCTGCTTGCCGCCTGCGTTACCGCCTTTGCAGGCCCCATTAGCTTTGTGGGTATTGCGGTACCTCATCTGGTCAAACGCTTCTTGGCCACGTCAGCTTTTTTGGGCGGCGCCATCTTCTGCCTGTTCTGCGACCTTATCGCGCGCAGCGTGTTTGCCCCAACCGAAATATCCATTTCGGCCGTGACCGCGCTCTTTGGCGCACCCGTGGTTATTGCCGTTCTCCTTCAACGACAGAAAAGGAGGACGGACTAGTGACCGAAAACACCTTGAATACAAGAGCGGCTACGCCCGCAGCAACGAACAACTCGCACATGCCCGTTGCGACACCAAATAGCTTGCCCCTAGTTGAAACACGCAACCTAACCGTGGGCTACGACCACAAGCCGCTTATTAAAGACATCGACATCCAGGTGGAAGCGGGCCAGATTGTCACGCTCATTGGCCCCAACGGCGCAGGCAAGTCCACCATTCTGAAAACCATCGCGGGGCACATCCCTCTCATTGAAGGCGATGTCTTGCTTTCGGGGAAGTCGATTACGCACGCCTCGCCCCATGAAATGTCGCTCGAGCTTGCCGTCATGCTCACCGAACGTTTGCGCACCGAACTGCTCACCTGCGCCGACATCGTCGAAACGGGCCGCTACCCCTACACGGGGCGTCTGGGCATCTTGTCCGTTGACGACCGTGCAAAAGTCCGCGAGGCCATGGAAATGGTCAACGTGTGGGACCTGCGCGACCGCGACTTCATGCAACTTTCCGACGGCCAGCGCCAGCGCATTATGCTCGCACGTGCCATTTGCCAGGAAAGCAAAACACTCCTGCTCGACGAGCCAACCAACTATCTGGACATTCACTACCAGATAGAACTGCTCAATACTCTTCGGCACTTGGTCAACACCCGCAAAGTAGGCATTATCATGTCGCTTCATGAACTGCCTCTTGCCCGCAAAATTTCCGACTGGGTTGTCTGCGTTAAAGGCGACTCAATCGTGGCGCAAGGGAACACCGAAGACATTTTCACGTCTGCGGTAATAAACGAACTCTACGGTTTGAAACCAGGTTCTTTTGACCCTGTTTCAGGCAACATAGAACTTGAAGTGGGTCCAAAGCCCCCGGGACAATAAACCAACTTGTCTCATTTGGGGACGGAGTAAAAATGGGACAAAATCCTCCGACCCCAAATTCCCAAAATGGGACAAAATCCTCCGACCCCAAATTCCCAAAATGGGATGGGTGAAAAGGGTGTGTCACGTGGGAAAAGACCAGTTCCCGCGTAGAAATACTGCTGTGGGGTGAAAGCCCGCACACAAAACGTGGCGTTTTTGTTCGCATGACACCCTTGCCAACAGGAACAATGCCCTCATTTGTCATGCTAGATGAAGGAGAAAACTATGGCAGACAAGGGAAAACTAGTAGGTGTCAGTGTAGGCCCGGGCGATCCGGACCTGATGACTATTGCAGCCGTAAAAGCCATTGAAGCGGCAGACGTTATTGCCACGCCCAATATTGGCCACAAGCGCCAGACGGCACTCGGCATTGCAGCTGAATACGTGAGCAACAAAGAATTGCTCGACTGTTCCACGCCCATGGTTAACAACAGGGAAGAACGCCGAGCGGCATACGACGACAGCGCACGCAAAATTTGTGAAGTGCTCGATTCGGGGCGCAACGTAGCCTACCTATGCCTGGGCGACATAGCCATATACGCAAGCTACGCACCCGTCCATGAGCGCGTACTGGCCGCTGGCTATGAGGCCAGTATTATCCCCGGCGTCACTTCTTTTTCGGCAACGGCTGCACGCCTAGGCCAGGTGCTGTGCGAAGGTAAAGAACGCCTCCTCATTGCTCCTGTCATGGGGGGCGACATGGACGAGATTTTAGACACGAAAGCCAATAAGGTCTTAATGAAGAGCCGCCATGAAATTGTCGAACTACGCGACAAACTGGAAGCTCGTGGCGAACTTGAACATGCATCCATGGTGGCCAACTGTGGTCTGCCCGACGAAAAAGTCTTCTATGACTTATCCGAAATAACCGAAGACGATTCCGACTACTTTTCCGTCGTCATCGTGAAGGAACCCAAGGAGTAAAACCTTACTGCGCCATGATAGAACTGGTAAACCTTACAAAGAAGTTCGGCGACTTTACCGCTGTTGACCACCTGAACTTGTCCATTGAAACGGGCGAGTTCGTTGGTCTACTAGGGCCCAATGGCGCAGGCAAAACCACGACCATTTCCATGATGTCGACTGTCCTTTTGCCCACCGAAGGCGAAGTCTATATCGACGGCAAACTACTCACGCGCAACGCCAGCGCCGAAAAGCGTAAGCTTTCGGTTATCACCCAGGAATATTCTATGCGGCAAGACATGACCATGGAAGAAGTCATGGAATACCAAGGGCGCCTGTACTACATGCATAAAGCCGACATCCGCAGAAAGACCGACGAACTGTTTGAGTTCGCAGGTCTAAGCGACTACCGTCATCGCACCGTGCGTCATCTTTCGGGCGGCATGAAGCGTAAGCTCATGGTATGCCGCGCCCTCATGGTCGAACCAGAAATATTGCTCCTCGACGAACCAACCGCTGGCATGGACGCCTTGGCGCGTCGCCAAATGTGGAACCTGCTGCGCCAGCTGCAGAGCGAAAACCTCACGGTGTTATTAACCACCCATTATATCGACGAGGCTCAGGCGCTCTGCAACCGTGTCGCCTTCCTGTACGCCGGCAAGCTCGACGTGGTCGACACGCCCGCACATCTTATTGAAGAACTGGGCTCCTTTGCCATCGACCTTGTAAAAAACGACACGCTCAACAGCAGTTACTTCCCCACACGCGAAGCAGCTATCGAGCGCCTGCAAACCCTGCCCGACGATGCAGTATTACGGGCAACCACTTTGGAAGACGTTTTTGTAGAAAGGATTGGCCACCACATTACCAAGAAGTAATGCGGGGCACGTAATATGGGCATACTGGCAGTACTTTGGGAAAAGTGGACGGAGTTCAAGCGGGACTTCTATAAAATCACGGTCGCTGCCATGATTAGCCCCCTTATGTATTTACTCGTGTTTGGCCTGGGCATCCAAACGACGTCGAACGGCGAACCATATCTGAATTTCCTTATTCCTGGCATTGTGTCCATGGTTACCATGACGGGCAGCTTTGGCGCGGTCGCTCAAAACATGAGCGTACAGCGCCTCTACGAAAAGGCGCTCGATCAGATTATGGTGTCACCCACGCCCCTCTGGCAGTTTATCGTGGGTCAAATTATTGGCGGATCACTGCGCGGTATGTACGCTGCCGTGATCATTTTGCTGCTTATTTCACCAATACGCACCACACTGCAATTTACGCCGCTCACCTTTGCCATTCTGTTCTTAAATGGCATGGTATTTTCAACCATGGCCTTGGTACTTTCGTTCATGGCGAAAAGCTACACCGATGCTCCGCGATTTAATACCTACCTCATTATGCCCATGTCATTTCTGTGCAATACTTTCTTTTCCACCAGCCAAATGCCCCACGGCATCCGCGAATTTGTAGCAGCACTGCCCCTTTCGCAAACAAGCGAAATGGTGCGTGCTATTGCCGCAGGCAGCGACCCCAACCTTATGGGGGTCGTTATTCTGCTCGCCTACCTGGTAGTGTTTTCTATTATTTCGTTCGTTTTTATTTATAAGAAGAAGAACCTTTAGGGCAGCAGGCAACGCGTAAGGAATAAGTGAGAAGCAAACATGAATGAAAAAGGCATTTTAATTATCAGCTTTGGGACGTCGGTGGAAGACATGCGCCAGCGCGCCATCGATCCGCTCGAGCGCGACATTGCTGCCGCCTTTGCCAACCGTGTTGCCTACACTGCTTGGAACAGCACGCGCATCGTAGAAAAAGTGCGCGAGTTGCGTGGTGAAGAACATGCCACGGTCGACGAAGCCTTAGACCGCATTGCAGCAGACGGCATTACCGATTT
>CAJOJB010000103.1:0-3677 GCA_905234635.1 uncultured Eggerthellaceae bacterium
ACTGCCCTGCATTTCGCCTTCGTAATAATGCGGAATCAAGCCGTTTATCAGGCGTGTTACCGTAGTCTTGCCACTTCCAGAAGGTCCACAAAGCAGCACACATTCACCCCGTCCTACGCTCAAATTCAAATTCGAAAGCGAAGGAGTATCCGCTGTGCTATGGCGAAAGCTTACCTGTTCGATAGAAATCACAAAAACACCCCGCCTATGCCGCCCTGGAACAAATCTACTACCAGAAGCACCCAAGGTATAGCACATACGGCAAGAGCAATATAGTCTTGTACCTTGAAGCCAATTTTGCAGATATTCGTGCGTTTTACTTCGCCGCCCAAACCCCGTGTAAGGGCCGCCGCGGAAAGTTCCTCGCCAATTTTCACGCAACAAGTCATCAGTGGAACCATGCGATATTCCAGAGCGTGTGCCATATTGGTCCCGCCCAAGCGAATGTCACGCATACGCATGGCGCTGCCGATTGACGCCGCTTCATCTACCACCGTAGGAAAAAACCGAAACATAACCGAAAGGGGAATCGTAATCTTTTCGCTCACATGCATGCGCTGCATAGCAGCCGTAAATTCACTTACTGTTGTAGTTGCCATCAGGTAAGCCGCCATAAGGATGCTTGGCAAAAACCGATTAAGAATAGCGCAACTGCCCAGGGCGACGAACGCAGGTACGCCACTGAGCAGGGGGCTCACGTAGTGCATAAATTGATCAGAACCAGCATAGGCCACTACACCAAACAGCCCCCATTGCCACTTCCCTGACAAAAACAAAAGGGGGTACGGCAAAAGCAGCACAAACGGTAATACCTTATTGACCGATTCACCCCCCGCCCCGCCAATACCAAATACAGCCAGCGTCAAAACCATAAATAGTTTTGTACGCGGGTCAAACATTAGCCCACGCTTATATTTTTCAATTTGCAAAAGAGATGATGTCATTTATACAATTCCTGCTTTTTCAAAATGCTTCTTCAAAAGCTTCTGGCCAAGGACTGCACCCAAAGCACCAAAGACAAAACAGGAAATAAAAAGCACGGGGGCCGTCCAAGGCTGCATAACAGCGCTCAGAGCTGAAATATATTCTTCGCCAAACGACTGCCGAGTAGCAAAATAGCCGTCAATATCCAGGTAAAGCGCAATGTAGTTTCCAAAGATAAGCAGGCATAGCGTGGCGTAGCTTAAAATACTTTTCTTCGCACTTGTATAGCCTCCGCTTTTAGCAACAAGGTCTGCTAGGAATCCTATTGGAAGACCCAAAATAGCTGGCCAGATACCCATGCCCGTTATCATAAGAAAGACGCCAACGATTGCGCCCATGATGGTAATCATGCCGAATTTTTTCACCTTCGTATAAAACAGCATCATTGGTATACCACCAATAAGGGGCACGAGCACTGTCAGTGCAGGCATCATAATGGGGATAAAACCAAGCATAGCGATTGCAGTCATTACCACACAATAGATAGCCGCATAAATGCCGATGTTGATAAGATCCTTACCGTTGATTCGTTCTTGGGTTGTCATTGGTTTCCTTTCTCTATTTCTTATTCGTCGGTTTCATCAGCCACGAAAAATAACTAAGCCTTCGGCTACACACTCCACTGAGCGCTTGCAAGCTGTAATTGGCGCATGCGCGCAAAGACGCCGCCTTCCTTTTCAAGCAATTCGGCAGGTGCACCTTCTTCAACCACCTTGCCGCCAGATAGCACCACAATCTTGTCAGCAGCTTCAACGGTACGCATACGGTGAGCAATAACGAGCACGGTCTTGCCAACCAGCAAGCGCGACAAGGCGCCCTGTACTTTCGTTTCGTTTTCTACATCGAGCGAAGCGGTGGCTTCGTCCAGCAGCACAATGGGGGCATTCTTCAACAGAGCACGCGCGATAGAAATGCGCTGCCGTTCACCGCCAGAAAGCTTTGCGCCGTTTTCGCCAATAGGCGTGTCGTAGCCCTGAGGCAACTTGCTCACAAACTCGTCGCAGTTAGCCGCCGCAGCCGCCGCCAACACCTCTTCGTCGCTTGCGCCCTGCTTACCCAGGCGGATATTGGCCATGACCGTATCGTCGAACAAGGTAACGTCCTGGAATACCATCGAGTAGTCGCCCAGGAGCACTTCGGGGTCGACACTGGCAATGTCTACACCGCCCACTTCAATAGTGCCTTCCGTGGCGTCCCACAAGCGTGCAGCCAAGCGAGCACAGGTACTTTTGCCCGAACCGCTCGGACCTACGAGCGCCGTCACTTCACCTTCCTTGGCGGTAAAGTTCACGCCACGCAGCACCTGTTCGTTGTCGTAAGCAAAGCCCACATCCTTAAAGACGATGTCATGGCCTGCGGGCTCAAAGGTGCTTGCCCCTTCTGCAATGGGCGTGTCGTAAATACCCATAAGACGGTCGGCAGAAACCTGGGACAAGAACACTTCGGCAATCATAATCAGGCTCTGGTCAAAGGGTGCATAGATACGTGTAATGACCAGCAAAAACAGGAAGAGTGTCATGAATTCAATCTGGCCCGACAAAATGAGATTAGCTCCCACCAAAATGGTCGTTGCTACCCCCAGGCGCATAATAACGCTCGCACCATTGACAAAAAGGCCGGTAACTAATTCGCCCTTAATCATGGTGCGCTCGTGTGCGTCAATCTTGTCATTAAGCTTAGTCAGGTAGCGTTGTTCCTGATTGGTCGCACGGATCTCGCGAATATTTTCGAGTGCTTCTTGAATGCCGTCAGAAACTTCCAAGGCGGCTGCCTTAGTGCGCTGCGCTCCGCGTTCGGAAAGGCGACGGCTTCCAAACAAAAGCAAAAATGCCACAGGCACGCCCCACAGGCACGCAAGAGCAAGACGCCAGTCCATGGCAAAAAGCATGACGGCGATAACAGCCGTGGAAATGTAGCTGCCATACAAATAGCCAAGCACGTGCGACCATACGTGCTCCATACGGTTCACGTCGCTCATGATAGTTTCGGTCAGGTCGGCCAAGTCGCGCTTGCCAAAGAAGCTCAAAGGCAGCTTGCGCAGGCGCTCGGCCAAACCAACGCGTACGGTTTTAACTTCGTCAAAAACCAGGCCATAGGTTGTCTTATATTGCTGCAGGTGCGTAATAAACGAAAGTGCCACAAAGACAAGCACGGCAAGACTGAACAGAAGAATGCTTGGCAGGGGCGCACCGTCTACGAGCGTGTCCATGAATTGCATCATAAGCATGTAAAGGATGCCCATGCCCATCATGACTGCCAGGTTTACCACTATCGTCCAGAAGGTACCTTTCTTCACGGTGGCAACACCTTGGTCGGAAAGCGCATATTTGCGCTGGAAGTCTTTCCCAAACATTTATGCCACCTCCCCGTCAGTCGTAATTCGCCAGGTGACAGCCTTGTTGTAGTCTTCCCACATGCGCGAATACAAACCACCAGCGGCTACCAGTTCGTCATGCGTCCCCTCTTCAGCCACATGGCCGCCTTCAAGCACCACAATCTTGTCGGCACCCACCACGGTGGACAGGCGGTGCGCAATCATGATGACGGTACGGTCTTGGGTAAGAGTGGCAAAGGCCCGCTGGATGAGCGCTTCGTTTTCTGGGTCGGCAAAGGCCGTCGCTTCATCGAGCACGACAATGGGTGCATCTTTCAAAATGGCGCGCGCAAGCGCAATACGCTGCGCTTCACCACCG
>CAJOJB010000103.1:3758-4846 GCA_905234635.1 uncultured Eggerthellaceae bacterium
GCTTCCACTTCTTCGCGTGTGGCTTCAGGCCGTGCTGCGCGCACATTTTCTAGAATGGAAGTCTTGAACAAGCGGTTGTTCTGGAACACAAATGCGACCTGGTCCATAAGCACATGGGGGTCGATCATGCGCACGTCTACGCCACCCACTTCAACCGCGCCCGATGAAACATCCCAGAAGCGCGGGATAAGGCTCGCTGCCGTTGTTTTACCCCCACCGCTGGGTCCCACCAAGGCAACGGTCTGGCCAGGTTCAACCGTAAATGAAATATTGCTCAATGCTGCTTCAGTGGCTCCCTCGTAGGTAAAGCTCACGTCCTTGAATTCAACGCGGTTCCCTACAGGCTCAACGGGATTCGCCGCCACTTCCAACACAGGAGCGCTTGTAACTTGGCGGATGCGCCCCATCGCGGTATTTGCCAACATCATGCCGCTTGCAGCAAACATAATGCGCGCTAAAGCCGTAGAGATAATGGCGGAAAACACCGCGTAGAATGCAAAGTTGGTTATAAAGCTTGCGAAGTCACCCGACTCTAATGCACCCGGAGCTAAGAAAAGCACGACAGGCACCAAGAACACGAACGCGCCTTCGGTAAACGTAAGATTGATTGACTGTGGCACTCGACAAATGTCGTCCTGGTAGTACTTAGCTTTGGTGCTGTAGTCGTCAATTGCTTCTTTAAAAGCTTTGAATGAATTCACCGTCTGCTGGAACACTTTTACGACAGGAATACCGCGCACATATTCGGTGCCCGCCTTGCTCATACGGTCCTGCGCTGCTTGGTATTCAACCATGATGTCGGCATTCTTGCCACCCATCATGGTAAACATGGCAGCAATCGAAATGACGGCTGCCAGCAGGCATGAAGCACCCATACGCCAATCGAATACAAACATAAGAACAAGCATGCCCACAAACATGGCAACGGTACCTGTAATGTCTGCCAAATTGTGCGCAAGCAGGGTTTCCGTTTCTGCCGAAGCGCCGTCCAAACGGTTACGAATTAAACCGCTTGCATTGTTATCGAAATAGCCCAAAGGAGTATTCATGAGGTGCGCCATGCCCTGCTTGCGAATATTGGATGCCGT
>CAJOJB010000104.1 GCA_905234635.1 uncultured Eggerthellaceae bacterium
AGCTTCAAAGTAGTGTTTGAATGTAGATATAGATTACCTCCGGTATAATAGTTTCCAGCAGGGAATTTGACTACAAGGGTATGCTTATCGGACGCAAGGTCTAGGGCGCTTTGAATAGCAGATTTATCGGTTGATATATCGGTAGCATCAGCTCCAAAAAGTTGAGGGGTGACAGTCACTGTTCCATTAATTGCATATGGGGCAAGAATAGTGACCTTGGCAGTTGTTGACAATATTGCCTCTTCTTCAGCAGTAGCAGCACCTGGAACAAGATTATTAGAAACCCAAAGTCCACCAGCACCTAAGGCCAGTGCACCAATGACACATGCAGCAATTATGCGATTGCGACGCTTACGCTTGCGGCGAGCTTCGATGGTCTTATAGGCGCTTTCAGCTTCAAGGTCTTCGTCGAGAGGAATCCCCGTTGGTGTTTCTGGTGCAGTTGCTTGGGTGCCAAGCGCAACGGGACGCACGGTGGGATTAGCCGTTAAATTGTCAACAGGGCTTTGCTGATTTGTTGGCATTGCTGCCGACGTGGCATTGGATTCAGAATAGTTTTCGCCGCTTTCGGGCACATTGGTATGAGGCACAGCTGCTCCTTACACTGTTCGTTTCTGCGCTATATACGGTGTACATATTAGCGCATTACACAAGAAATAGTAAAGAATCAACTTTAGTATGATGACTGCGCAATGAGTATGCGGGGCTTTCCCGCCAGATCGGTTGCTATGCGCACATTTTGAAAACCGGCATCACGAGCAAGCTGCGCGGCACTTTCAAGGCTGCTTTCAAATAGCTCGACCGCCACAACGCCACCAGGACATAACAAGTCTTGCGCCACCGTAAGTATGCGCCTGAATATATCCAGACCGTCATCTCCTCCATCGAGGGCGAGCGCCGGTTCGTAGTCGATAACTTCAGTATTCAGCGATGCCAGTACCCCAGAAGGAATATAAGGAGGATTTGAAATAAGCAGCTCTACCCTGCCCTTCAAATCTGCGGGAAGTGCAGCATCAAGATCGCCTTCTAACACGCTAATCCGATCCGAAAGGCCAAGTGAATCGACATTATGCATAGCAAGAGCACATGCGGCAGGCGAAATATCAGTGGCAAATACCTGGGCGTTTGGTAGTTCATGGGCTACAGAACAGGCAACATTGCCGCTGCCCGTGCATAAGTCAACCACAAGAAATTCTTCGTTGTCTGGATTCACGTTACAGGCGGAAAGCGCTTCACTTACCAGCACTTCAGTTTCGGGTCGAGGTATGAGCACGTCGGCTTGCACCTCCAAGGTGACAAAACGAAAGTCCGTCTTACCAGTAATGTACTGAAGGGGTTCCCCTTCGCCACGTCGCTTGGTATAGCCACGCAAAATCTCCCGTTCCGTGTCTGTCAGCGGACGTTCAAGATCGGTATAGAGTTCCAAGCGAGAACAGTTGAGCGCGTCTGCCACCAGCCATTGAGCCGAAAGCTTCGGGTTATCGATACCCTTTTCGGCTAAATAGCCTTCTATCCAGTCGAGAATTCTTTTTACAGTCCAAATATCATTCATGGCATGAAACATTATCGAATTGCAGCATGGGGCATTCCGCTGATTGTTCGAACGACAGAATATTAGACGGCTTGCTCCAACTTGCGAGCGCGGTCGGCAGCTTGAAGAGCAGTAATGAGTTCACCGAGGCCCGCCCCGCCGCTAAACAAGAGCACTCCGTTATAGGTGCCGTTATATCCAATGCGATGGTCGGTCACACGGTCCTGGGGCCCATTATAGGTGCGGATTTTTTCGCTGCGGTCTCCGGTACCAATCTGGGCCAGACGTTCTGCGCCTTCTGCAGCACGCTGTTCTTCGAGCATCTTTTCATAAAGGCGTGCACGCAAGACACTCATAGCCGCAATCTTATTTTGCAGCTGAGACTTTTGATCCTGCGATTGCACAACCAAGCCCGTAGACAAGTGCGTGATACGAACGGCAGAGTCAGTCGTATTAACGCACTGTCCACCAGGACCACCTGCGCGATATACGTCGATTCGCAAATCTTCCTGCTTGATTTCCACTTCAACTTCGTCGGCTTCAGGCAAAACAGCAACGGTGGCAGTGGACGTATGAATACGCCCCTGACTTTCCGTTTTAGGAACGCGCTGCACGCGGTGAACGCCCGATTCAAATTTCATTTCAGATTATCGCCTTTAACTTTGAACTGGATTTCCTTATAGCCACCCGCGTCGGAAGGGTGTGCGTCAAGCATTTCGACTTTCCAACCTTTGTCGTCGGCAAAATGGGTGTACATGCGATACAAATCGCCTGCAAAAATTGCCGCCTCGTCGCCACCCGCTGCTGCACGTATTTCAACAATAATGTCTTTGTCATCTGCAGGGTCGGCAGGGATAAGCATGAACTTGATATCTTCTTCGAGCTGGGGCAAACCCGCTTCGATGCGCGCAATTTCTTCCTGGGCAAATTCCTTCATGTCGGCATCGGAAAGCAGCTCTTTGGCATCGGCCAAGTCTTTCATGTCTTGAACATATTGCGCAGCAGCGCTTGCCAAAGGACCCTGGTTGGCATATTCCTTAGTCAGACGCACATATTCCTTTTGGTCCGCAAGCACCGCAGGATCGCCCAGGCGTTCACCCAGATCTTCGTAAGCCTTAATGATCTTTTCGAGTTTTTCCTGTTCCAGCATTGCTTTGTCTTTCTCTCGTTAGCGTCAAGGATAATAACATGCCAAGCAACAACGATTATTACTTCCATGCAAAAGGCAAGGCTGCCTCGAAAGGGGCAACCTTGCCTTACATAAGCGCAGACTCTTACCCAGCCTGCAGGGTTTAGTTACTTGCCAAGCAGCTGAAGCAGAGAGGTTTTAGGCTGAGCACCCATGGTCTGGTTCTTTACCTGACCGTTTTCAAAAACCACGAGGGTCGGAATGCTCATAACGCCGTAGCGCTGGGCAACCTCGGGGTTTTCGTCAACGTCAACCTTGTACACGTCAACTTCGCCCGCAAGTTCAGTTGCAAGCTCGTCGATAACGGGGCTCATCATCTTGCAAGGACCACACCAGGTTGCAAAGAAGTCAACCAAAACGGGCTTGTCTGACTGAAGCACCTTCTCATCAAAATTCGTAATGTTAATTTGTTCTGCCATTCTTACTCCTTTTCGCGTGAATCTATTGTATGTCTTTATTCTAGCAAAGACTATAGCTCTTTAATTCGAAGGAATCTGTAGCAAAATCACAGTCTACGACTTCTTCAAATACATGGAAAAAAATAAGGTAGGCGCTACATCATAACAGGGATATCCATGTTTAAATTGTCGATATAGTCCTTAAGGTAGGCAGCGTCATCTTCCACGTCTTCCGTACGCGTATTCTTTTTCATATCTTCATCGCTCATGTCTTTAAGAAAACGTACGTAGCAATCTTTTCCTTCGGAATATTCGATCATGGGATAGCACGCTATATTATCAACTTCCACGTGGCCGTCGCGCCACACAAAATCGCAGGTAAAGAGCGCAGAAAGAATGGTATCGGTAAGACTCCAACCACAAATAAAGTCAGACAACCCAAACACCACGAGAACCTTTTTGCCGCTTTTGCTCGTAAGGTATTTTGCGGGTTGCAAAATGTGGGCGTGACTGCCTATGACCAAATCCACTTCCAGGTCTACAAGAAACTGGGCATATTCCATCTGCTGTGCGTCTGGTTCGGGAATGTATTCAGTTCCCCAATGCATGTACACCACTACTGCGTCGGCCACCTGTTTGGCACGCCGATTTTCTGTCTCCATCTTCTTTTTGTCAAAGGGACAGGTGTAGTAGGTATTGGGAAAGTCGGCCAGAGACTCGAATCCGTTAGAGCCGTACATGTAACTTAAAAACGCAATTGTGGTTCCATTGCGTTCCACCATGTGCACCGTATTGCGTTCCATTTCATTGGCATAGCTTCCCACCATCATAATGTGCGGGTAGCTTGCAAAAACCGCGTGAGAATTAAGGATGCCCTGCTCTCCCATGTCCCAGGTGTGGTTGGAACCAAAATTCACAATATTAAAACCCGATTTGTCCATGGCTTCTATGCTCGACTCAGGCGTGTTAAAGTCGGGGTACCCGCTGTAGACAAAGCCATCTTTATTCCCCGCCATGGCCGTTTCCTGGTTGATAAAAGCAAGGTCATATTTCTGCACCACGGGCGCCACATCGCGGTAATAGGGCACGAAGCTATACCGATCGTCTCCCAATTCCCCTTCGTAGGAATCGAGCCATTCGAAGTTCATGTCAGTTGCAAACACGTCGCCCGTTGCCGCAAAACTAATGCGGTTTGGATCCTTGCCAAGCTGACCTCGTCCATACACCACATAATTAATGCCAGCAGGAGTAGTGCCGTGAACCACACCGTGTTCGTCGGTAGTTTCGGTAGAGCCTTCCAGCTTTGCCGTACGCAAATTGGTGGTGGCCTTTTCATCTTCTACTGCGCCAAACAAACGGCCTGGGTGACCACTGGTACCCACCAATACAAAGCCAATGGCAAGCACGAAAAAGGTAAGCGCCGCAAGGGCGCCTACCAAAATAAACATGAGCTTATTATTTGACTCTTGCATCCTCGATGACACCTAAAATATCTGCGATAGGGACACTGCCCTTGTCCCCTTCTTCACGGGTTCGCAGGCTGACGGTGCCATCTTCGATTTCCTTGTCGCCAACCACTAACATAAGCGGGATTTTTGCCGACTGTGCCTTTGCGATTTTGACACGCATAGGTTCATTTTGCTCATACACTTCTACGCGACCTTCGACCGCACGAATTTGCTTGGCAATATCTTGGGCAGCTTCCAGGTGCCTGTCGGCAATAGGGATAACCACGGCCTGGGTAGGCGTTAGCCACAAGGGCAAGTTACCCGCTGTATGTTCGAGCAAAATACCCAGGAAACGCTCGATGGATCCGAAGAGTGCACGATGCAACATCCAGGGACGCTCTTCAGTGTTGTCGGCAGTGCGATAGGTCATATCAAAGCGTTCTGGCAAGTTAAAGTCCACCTGTACCGTGGAGCACTGCCACCAACGACCGATAGCGTCCTTTACCTGGGCCCATAGAAGGCGCCATCTCCAGGGTTAATTTCGTAGGAAATACCACGCTGTTCAATGGCGGTACGCAAAAAGCTTTCAGCCTTTTCCCACATTTCGTCGGTACCGATGCTCTTTTCGGGACGCGTTGAAATTTCGGCCGCATATTCGAAGCCGAATTCCTTCATGATATTGTCCGCCAGGTCCAGAATGGCAAGGACTTCTTCAACGACCTGGTCTTCACGGCAGAACACGTGGGCGTCGTCTTGGGTAAAACCACGCGCGCGCATAAGACCGTGCACAGCACCCGAAAGTTCATGCCTATATACCGTGCCAAATTCGAAATAGCGAATGGGCATTTCACGGTAGCTGTGAATAGCATTTTTATAAAGCATAACGTGGCCCGGGCAATTCATGGGTTTTACGCCATATTCGCTCATACGTGGTTCGTCGTCGGAACCTTCGTTAATTTCAAAGAAGTACATGTTTTCATGGTAGAAGCCATAATGACCGCTTGTCTTCCAGACGTCGGCCTTATACACATGCGGAGTAATAACTTCTTCGTAACCACGACGATAAAGTTCGCGACGTAGCCATTCCTGCAGCGTACGAATTACGCGCCCACCCGCCGGCAGATACATGGGAAGGCCTGCACCCGCCATGTCGTCAATCATGAAAATACCCAGGTCGCGGCCAATCTTACGGTGGTCACGTTTTTCGGCTTCTTCGAGGTTGTGCAGGTGTTCGTCCAGGTCTTTCTGCTTGAAGAAGGCCGTTCCATACACACGCTGAAGCTGTTCGTTTTCGGCGTCACCCTTCCAATAAGCGCCCGCAACTTTCATGAGCTTGAAGGCACCGATCTTTCCTGCGCTGGGAATATGCGGGCCCGAACACAGGTCGGCAAAGGTACCGTGTTCGTAAATGCTTATTTGTTCGTCTTCGGCAAAGTCATCGATATGTTCGGTCTTAAACTTCTGGTTGCCAAAGACCGCCTTGGCTTCTTCGCGAGTAACAACCTTGCGCACGAAAGGCGCATCGGCTGCGATAATTTCAGCCATCTTGGCTTCAATCTTTTCAAAATCGTCGCTTGAAATAGTGGTATCGAGCCCAAAGTCGTAGAAGAAGCCGTCTTCAGTTTCAGGGCCGAAGGCAATTTGGACACCGGGGTAAAGCAGCTGAACCGCTTCAGCCATAACGTGAGCGCAGGAATGGCGCAATAAGCTTAAGGCTTCAGGCGATTTATCGGTGATAATTTCGACCTGTGCTCCATCCGATACGGGAGCAGAAAGGTCAACCAGTTCACCATCAATTTTGCCCGCGAGCGCAGCCTTCGCAAGACCCGCACCAATGGACGCTGCCACGTCTGCTATCGTGGCGCCTTCTTGAACTTCTTTGCTTGAACCATCGGGAAGAATGACGTTCATGTTTTACTCCTTGTCTCCCGGACGCATACAAAGCGTCTGCAAACACTTCCCTTTGCGGGTTGATTTCGCAAAGGGGTTAAGGGCGAAACGGATGCCCTTGGAACCTAAATTTAGTGGCGACCGCCGCTACCGCTGCCGCTGCTACGTCTGCTCGACTGCCCCACAGGAGTGGCGCAATACGGACACACGCTCCAAGCAGGATCGAGGGCATGATTGCAAGTAGCACACAGATTCTTTAAGCGCTGGTGGCAATTCGGGCAGATAACATAGTCGGCTTCTACCGGATAGCCACAGTTCGCACATTCGCCATATTTCATAAGCTGGCGCTGCTTGATGGCAACTTCCAATTCCTGTTCTTCGCGGTCCACGGCAAGCAGCTGGGGGCGAAGCAGAATGTAAGCGACCACGCCAACCACGGGCACCAAAGCGACGATGGCCCACAGCCACCACCAGGTACCACGCTGATATGCGTCGCGCGCAACCCAAATAACAACCAAAGCATGAAGCACGACCAGCATGCCAAGCATGACGGAAAATGCCTGCTGAATTTCAGGTGTCAGAACTTGTGAGAGCAATTCATTCATGTTGTAGTTCCTCTAGTCTTATCTGTAAATACACAAGCGATTATTATACCAGTTCAGCAAGCTGTGCATCGATTCGTGCAAGCTGGTCACACAAATCTGCATGCTTTGCCGTATCTTTGTCGATAATTTCTTGGGCTGCCTTAGCCAAAAAGCCCGGGTTCGAAAGCTTTTTCGCCAACTTGTCGATGTCTTTTTGTAGTTCAGTGCGATCTTTTTCAAGGCGTGCACGCTCTGCTGCAAAGTCGACCATGCCGGCCAGGTCGCAATAGATTTCGCAACCTTCTTCAACCGTTACCGCGCTTTCGGCAGGACGAGCCACCTGGGGCCCTACTTCCAAGGCGCTCAAGTTGGCAAGATTGCGCACCAAGTCCGCCTGACTCAGAAGGGCTTCGGCATCTGCCTGGGAAGCCTTAACGGCACAGGCAATTTCAGTCTTGGGCGAAAGTCCATAGCGAGCGCGAACTGCGCGCACGGAAGAAACCGTCGCAACGGTAAGCCCGATAGACTTTTCAGCTTCTTCGTTAATCAAGCTACCAAGGCTTTCTGGTTCGGGCCAGGCAGCCATCATAAGTGCAGGCTGGCCCGCGCTTGTGGGAAGCTGTTCCCAAATGGCTTCCGTTACAAAAGGCATGGCCGGATGAAGCAGGCGGAGGGCCACGTCAAGCACGAAGACCAAATTACGCTGAGCCGCCAGGCGCTCTTCGGCACTCCCCTTCAGCGCAGCCTTTGAAAGTTCGATATACCAGTCGCAGAATTCGCTCCAGAAGAACTGATGCAAATCGCGCGCCACGTCTCCAAAGCGGTATTCTTCGATACCCTTGGTTACGTTGGCCGAAAGCTTGGCAAGCCTACTGAAAATCCAGGCATCGGCTGGCGTTTGCACGGTAGGTTCGCCGGGCGTATAGCCTTCCAGGTTCATGCCCACAAAACGAGCGGCATTCCAGATTTTGGTCACAAAACCACGTGCGGCTTCCGTACGAGGCGATCCGACAAGCTTGCCGTCTTTGATGTCGGCATCGAAACGCACGTCCTGATTGTTGGTAACCAAGGTGAGCAAATTAAAGCGCATGGCGTCGGCACCATACATATTAATGAGGTCCATGGGGTCCACGCCATTGCCCTTGGACTTGGACATGCGGCTGCCGTCCTTTGCCAAAATGGTGGCATAGATAACCACGTCTTCAAAGGGAATTTGGTCAGTGAAGTAGAGCGAGCTCATGACCATACGGGCCACCCACAGCGCAATAATGTCACGCGCGGTAACCAAGGCCTTCGTGGGGTGATGCCCTTCCATTTCCTGCAAGTTATTGGGCCAGCCTTGCGTGGCAAAGGTCCACAGCTGGCTCGAAAACCACGTGTCCAAAACATCTTCGTCTTGGCGCAGCGGTGCCCCACACTTCGGGCAAACATCCAGGTCTTCTTCAAGGGCATCTTCCCAACCACAGGCGTCGCAATAGAACACGGGAATACGATGACCCCACCACAGCTGGCGCGAAATGCACCAGTCTTTGAGGTTTTCCATCCAGGTTAAGTAGGTCTGTGTCCAACGCTCAGGGTGGAAAGTAACCTGGCCATTTTTGACCACGTCGGTGGCAGGCCCCTTCAGCAGGACCGTAACCCCGTGTTCCCGGGCGAATTCCTCCGCCA
>CAJOJB010000105.1 GCA_905234635.1 uncultured Eggerthellaceae bacterium
CCGCCGTAAACATACAGTTTAAACTTTCAGCAAAGGGCGCTTCCATTTCCTTGTAATGCGCCTGCAAATACGCCGGGTCACCGGCTGTCAGGATCTTTTCGACCGGAAACTGCACCCACTCCGCCAGATCCTTCTCTTCACAGAGCAGATAATTGTTCCCCCTCGACTCGTACTGCACCAGGTTGAGCGGCTTTCCCTTGCGCGCAGCATCGTAGGCCTTTTGCCCGTCCACCTTGATGGCCGAATAAGCCGGCGGCAGCTGTTCTTGCGGTCCCACAAAAGCTGAAAGCAAGTCCTGCGCAAAAGCAGGGTCGCACACCTGGGGTGGCACCGCTTCGGTTGAAATAACTTCGCCCGCCGCGTCGTCGGTGGACGTTTGCGAGCCAAACACCATGCTGAAATCGTAAGTCTTACTATGTCCTACGATGAACTGGTCGAGCCTGGTAGCGGGCCCCACGCACACCACCAGCACGCCCGTGGCTTCCGGATCGAGCGTTCCCGTGTGTCCTACGCGCCGTTCCCCATAAACGCGGCGAACCTTGTTCACAACGTCATGAGACGTCATGCCCGCAGGCTTGTCGATAGCAATAACAAAGGAATAATCGGTCGACGCGCGCTTTGCCATGGCATGCACCACAGCTTAGGACGCGTTCGTAGCTGGAGCCGCCTGGGTAAATTCGGACAGTTCGCCCTTAAGCGCTGCAATGGCTTCATCCATGCTGCCTTCAAAGGTGAAGCCCGCCGCTGCCTTGTGGCCGCCGCCGCCCAAGCGCTGGGCAATAACGGACACGTCGGTTTCGTCTTTGGCGCGCAGGCTACCGCGAACGTTGTTGTCCTGTTCGCGCAAAAGGCAGGCCACGCGCACACCGCGCATGCAGCGCAATACGTCTATGAGGGGCTCGGCGTCGGCGCGAGTTGCACCCGTGTCAACAAAGTCCTGGATGGTCAGGAAGCTGTAGGCACAGGTCCCACCTTCAAGCACGCTGTGGTTGGACAACATGCGTTCTTCAAGCGCCATAGACTGCGGGCTGCGGTTTTGGTACATGAGCGTTGCCAGGTCCGCGGGGTCAGCACCCGCGTCCACCATTTCGGCCGCAGCACGCAGGGCTGCCGCGTTCGTGTTTTGGTACTGGAAGCGACCCGTGTCGGTCATAAGGCCCACATAGGCTGCAGAAGCCATGGTGGCAGTACGTGAAACGCCCAGTTCAGCAAGCAAGTTCCATACAATCATGGCGCAGGCCGGGGCAGCATCGTCAATATAATTCGCGTCCGACATAGGTTCAAGCGAAGGATGATGATCGATGGTAATGGTATGCGCTGCCCGTGCGTGCAGGGCCGCCGCTTCTTCGCCCATGCGCTTGACAAGGGGCACATCGACGGCAATGAAAGTGTCGAAGGGACTGGTGAAGTCTTTGGCAATGACCATGTCTTCCACGCCAGGCAGGTGCGCCAGCGAATAGTCGATGGCGTCGGTCTTGGCAAGCAGGCAGGTGACCGTCTTGCCGAGTGCACGGAGGCCTTCAGCGAGGGCAAGCTGCGAACCAATGCAGTCGCCGTCGGGGCTTACGTGCCCACAAATGACGAAGTTGTCGCGCGCTTTAAGGTCCTGGGCTATTTCGGTAAGTGTTTGCATGGCAGCCACTACCCTATTCGCCTTTGGTTTCTTCGGCAGCGTTGCTTTCATCGGAAGCATTGCTCAAGCGCGAAGCTTCGCGAGCCAGAGCAGCTTCGATGGCCTGAGCTTCGTCGACGCTCGCGTCCAGCATGAAGCGCAGCTGCGGCGCCACACGCCAATCCAGGTTGCGTGCCATGACGGAGCGAATATGGCCCGCAGCCTTTTCGAAGGCAGCAGCCACGGCTTCGTATTCGCTCGGCTCGGCCGTATAAAAGACGTTGCACACGCTACGGTCAAAGCTTACTTCGCAACCGGTAATAGTAACCATATTCAAGCGCGGATCGCTTACGTCGAAGAGCAAGGCATTCGCGATTACCTCTCGCGCCTGCTCGTTCACTTTTCTATTCGAGGATCCCTGTTTCATTATTCAGTTCTTTCGACTTCGACTACCTGGTAGCCTTCGATAGTGTCGCCCACCTTGATGTCTTGATAGCCAGCAATACCGATGCCGCATTCGTAGCCACTGCGGACACTCTTTACGTCGTCCTTGAAGCGGCGCAGCGAATCGATATTGCCTTCGAAGATGACCGTGCCGTCGCGCACAATGCGGACCTTGTCGTCGCGGCTGATTTCGCCTTCAACGATGTAGCAACCAGCAATGGTGCCAGCCTTGGGCACCTTGAAAGTGTCGCGCACTTCGGCAATGCCCGTGTCGCGTTCCACAATGTCGGGCGAAAGCAGGCCCACGCGGGCGGCATTGATATCCTCGATAGCCTGGTAAATAACCCTGTACAGGCGAATGTCTACCTTTTCCTTTTCGGCCACCTGGCGCGTTTTACCTGTTGGACGCACGTTAAAACCAATGATGATAGCGTCGGATGCCGCAGCCAGCGTTACGTCGGTTTCGGTAATGCCACCCACGGCTGCATGGACAATGTTGATCTTAACTTCGGTCTGATCCATCTTGTTGAAGGCGTCGCGCAGGGCTTCGATGGAGCCGTCTACGTCGGCCTTCACGATAAGGTTCAGGTCGGTCTGCTTGCCTTCTTCAATGTGGCTGAACAGTTCGTCCAGACTCATATGGCTGCGTTCCTGGGCCTTCAGGCGCGCACGCAGGGCACGCTCTTCAGCCAACGGAATTCGTCGCCCGCGGTGGGAACGCTGGAAAGACCGAGGATTTCGACCGGGTCGGCAGGACCAGCCGCTTCAACGTTTTCGCCAAGCGGGCCAACCAAGGCGCGCACGCGGCCATAGCTGGTGCCAGCCACCACCACGTCGCCTGGCTTAAGCGTACCGCGGTTCACGAGCACCGTAGCAACCGGGCCGCGGCCCTTGTCCAGGTTTGCTTCGACCACGTAGCCGCTTGCCAGCGCGTTGGGGTTGGCCTTCAGTTCCAGCACGTCGGCCTGCAAGATGATGGTTTCAAGCAGATCGTCGATGTGTTCGTTTTGCTTCGCGGACACGTCCACGAACATGTTTGTGCCGCCCCATTCTTCGGGGATGATTTCGTATTCGGTGAGTTCCTGACGCACGCGGTCGGGCGTGGCACCAGGCTTGTCAATCTTGTTCACGGCAACCACGATGGGCACGCCAGCGGCCTTTGCGTGGTTGATAGCTTCAATGGTTTGCGGCATCACGCCGTCGTCGGCAGCAACCACCAACACGACCACGTCGGTAATGGCAGCACCGCGGGCACGCATGGCGGTAAATGCCTCGTGACCTGGGGTGTCGATGAAGGTAATCTGCTTGCCGTCGATTTCAACCACGGACGCACCGATATGCTGGGTAATACCACCCGCTTCGCGTTCAGCCACACCGGTTTCACGGATGGCGTCGAGCAAAGATGTCTTACCATGGTCGACGTGGCCCATAACGGTAACCACTGGCGGGCGTGGCACCAGGTCGGCTTCGGTGTCGTTGTATTCTTCTTCGGGCGAAACCACGCGCACCTTGCGGCCCATGTCGTCGGCGATAAGTTCAATAAGATCGTCGCTCATGGTTTGGGTGAGCGTATGCACCTGGCCCAGCATGAACAGGCGCTTGATAACGTCGTTCGGTGGTACGCTCAGCAGTTCGGCAAACTTCTGTACACTTGCACCCTGCGGGATTTCAATTACGGAATCGTCAAGCACCAGTTCGGGGTCGAGACCCTTTTCCAATGCTTCCAGTTCAGCCTTTTCACGGGCTTCCGCTTCGCGCTTTTCCTTGCGCTTCTTGCGGCGGCCTTCGCCTTCCTGGCTTGCCGCTTCAACAGCTGCTCGGGCTTCCGCCAACACCTTGTCGCGCTGGAGCTTTTCAGCCTGAACAGCCATTTGAGCATAGACGTCGTCACCGCTCGCCTCAACGGGCTCGCCCGTCAATTCAGGAACTTCAGGTTCAAAGCCACGACGCGAACGGCCCTTCTTGCGGCCACCTTCACGCGCAGGCGCAGGTGCGGGTCCTGGTTGAGCGGGCGCCGCTTCCATGCGAGCTTGTTCGCTTTCGATTTGCGAAAGCAGCGAATCGAAGGCACTCGGGGCAACGGGTGCTGCCTCAAGCACGCGCTCGGGTTCTTCTTCGGGCTCTGCGGCAACCTTGGTGCGAGTCGGCTTGGCGCCACGCAGGCTTTCTTCAACAGCCTGCTTTTTGGCCACGTCTTCGGCGGCTTGGGCTAAACGAGCACGCGCCGCAGCTTCGGCCGCTTCACGTTCCACGCGTTCGGCTTCGGAAGCAATCTGGCTTTCAAGCCCTGCATAAAGCGAAGGAGCGGGTTCGGGCACCACAGGTTCAACAATGGGTTCGGGCTCTTCTTCAGGTTCTTCTTCAACTACCGGTGCACCAGCGTAGCCTTCGTCGACGTCGCCCATCTGCCTGCGTGCACGTTCTGCTTCGCGAGCAGCACGTTCGGCTTCAACGGCAGCACGACGTTCGGCTTCTTCGGCAGCCTTTTTCGCTTCCGCTTCGGCCTTTTCGGCGGCAAGTTTTTCAGCTTCCTTGTCGTCGATAATGCCAGCCTGTGCCTTCAGTTCGGGCTCCAGGTTTTTGCGCACCTTTTGCACGTAGGCATCATTGAGCACACTTGCGTGGCTCTTGGCTGGAATCTTCATTTCGGCAAGACGCTCGAGCAATTCCTTGCTGGAAAGGTTGAGTTCTTTTGCTAGTTCATGTACGCGCATATCTGCCATGTTGTTTTGCTCCTACCGCCAACTAAACTGTTTCCATTTGCGCCTGCAGGGCATCGGCCACCGCCTGCGCTTGGTCTTCGCTTACACTCGTTTTGAGCGCATGGGCAAGCCTGCCCGTGCGCACTTTTTCGAAACATGCAGGTGAACACACATAGGCCCCACGCCCTGCAGCTTTACCCGTAGCATCGAAGGCAATGCCTTCGCCGGTGCGAACAATACGCAGAAGCCCCGCTTTGGACGCCTTCTGCCCGCAGGCGATGCAGGTGCGTTGGTGGGTATGTGTGCTTTCCTGTGCCACGTTACTTAGTCCTCGTCGCCGTCTTCGTCTTCGTTGCTGTCGTCGTCGCTATCGTCGCTGGCATTATCGTCGTCATCATCGTCGTCGTCCGCGTCTGCTGCTTCAGCTTCTTCGATTTCTCCAGCTGCTGCTTCTTCTGCTGCCTCTGCTTCCTCTTCGGCTACTTCCGCAGCTTCTTCGACCATGTCGTCGTCTTCGTCGTCTTCTTCAAGTTCGGCCGCCTGCGCAGCTTCAGCCGCAGCAGCAAAACGCTTCAAACGCTCGAGAAGCTCTTCTTCGTCGGTGTCGGCATGAACGCCACAGAAATGCGAACCGGGGCGTGCATGATTGCGGCAACGGATGCCGTCTTCGGTCACGTATTCACACAGACCGCCCTCTTCGGGTTCGACTGCAGCTTCTTCATCGATAAGCGCGTCGGCCACGAGCGATGCTTCGCCCGCGAAAGATGCCGACTTGATGTCGATATGCCACCCCGTCAAGCGCGCTGCCAAACGAGCGTTTTGGCCTTCCTTGCCAATGGCAAGCGAAAGCTGGTCGTCGGGCACGATAACCGTGGCGTAGTGGGTTTCTTCGTCGATGTCCACACGCGTTACTTTCGCAGGTGAAAGGGCATTTTTCACGTAAATTGCGGGGTTTTCGTCCCACTGGATAACGTCCACGCGTTCGTTGCGCAGCTCTTCAACCACCATGCGCACGCGGCTACCCTTCGACGCAAGCGCCTACCGGGTCCAGGTTTGCTTCGCGCGAATGCACCGCAATCTTGGAACGGGCACCTGGTTCACGCGCGATGGACTTTATTTCAACCATGCCGTCATAGATTTCGGGCACTTCAATTTCAAACAGACGACGAATCAGGTCGGGGTGCGTACGCGAAACTACGATGGCCGGGCGGGCCTGTTCACCGCGCACCTTCGGGTCGTCGGAATTGGGGTTGCGCACTTCAATGATAAGCGTCTTCAGGCGCTGATTGTGGCGATAGCGCTCCCCTGCTGGGCGTTCGTTGCGCTCGTTGGGGCTGCGTTTCTGGTCGTAGTGCGGAAGTTCGGCTTCCACACCGTCACGAATCTTAATGATGGTGAATTCGGGCGTGCCCTGCAGCACGGTACCGGTGACCAGGTCGCCCACGCGCTGGCTGAACTCTTCGTAAATGGTCTGGCGGCCCGCTTCGCGCACGATGGCGTTAATAACACCCTTGGCATTCTGGGCGGCAATACGGCTGACGTCGTCGGGCGTACGGTCGATTTCGTCGAATTCGTGGTAGTTGCCCTCTTCGTCGGGTTCGCCCTTGGGAACCAGTTCGTACACGTAAATCTTGCCCGTGTTACGGTCGATGATTACACGCGCGGAATGGTCGTAGTCCATATCCAAGATGCGTTCGTAGCTTTTCGCAAGTGACTGCTCCAAGCGCTCAATCAGGTAAAACTCGTCAATCCTGCGTTCGTGAGCGAGCGCCTGTAAGGCCTCAATCAACTCTGAGCTTGCCATTACTCTTCCTTTCCTATTCGCCTTATCGCGAAAAATCAATCGTGCCCTTTACGTTGGCACGCTTAATACCGTCTAGCGGAATGGCTTCTTCCACGCCATCCACATCTATTAGCACGTCGTTGCCGCGCATGCCGAGCAACTTGCCCGTCCATTTCGCGCGCCCGTCAATGGGTTCCTGGCACACCAGGTGCACCACTTCCCCAGCGAAACGTTCGAAATGGGCCTGCGTGCGCAGCGGGCGGTCGATGCCGGGGGAAGAAACTTCCAGTGTGTAAGCGCCCGGGAAAGGGTCGATGTCGTCCATGATGGCATTAATCCACTCCTGAGCTGCGGAAAGTTCGTCGAAACTGACCCCATTTTCCGTGTCTATGTACACACGAATGGTGGGCGCCTTCTTTGCTCCCGCAATTTCAACCGTCACGATTTCTGTGCCCTGTTCGCGCGCCGTTGGTTCCAGCGCGTCGAGCAGGCTTTTTTCCTTTGCTGTAAGCACGCCAAAACCTCCTTCCTTAAAAAAGAAGCGGGCAAACTGCCCACTTCCCGCATGTCGAAAAGTTGTACGCGCTAAACGCAGGTGTATTTTTACCATAAATCCTGGGCTTTTACCAGTAATTGTGGAGAAATGACTTACAAGTTTCTTTGTCTGCTTATAACCTTTGGGACACAATGAGACGGTTCAAAGCGTCGAGATATGCCTTAACCGAAGACACGATAATGTCGGGGTCGGTACCACGACCGGTAAACACACGCGAATCGGGGCCCGCAATGCGCACGGTTACCTCGCCAAGAGCGTCGGTGCCACGCGTTGCTGCTTGAATATCGAATTCGAGCAGTTCATTTTCCACGCCGATAATCTTATTGACCGCCGCATATGCTGCATTGATAGGACCATCGCCCGTAGTGGCAACCGTATGTTCTTCGCCCGCTTCGTCGGCAAGCGTGAGGGTAACCGTAGGCGTGAGCGGGAAGCCAGTTGACACCTGCAAGCCGCGCAGCGTATAAACCGCATGAGCAGCACGACCCATTTCGCCCACCAGGCTTTCCAGGTCTTCGTCATACACTTCACGCTTGCGATCGGCCAGTTCGAGGAATTTCCCGTAAATGGCATCGAGCGTTTCCGTGTCGAATTCAAACCCGAGTTCTTCAAGGCGATGGGCCAAAGCTGCATGACCACTGCGCGCCGTAAGAACGATGTCAGACTGCGCTGCGCCTACCGTTTCAGGATTGATTATTTCGTAGGTATCGCGAGCTTTCAGCACGCCGTCCTGATGAATGCCCGAAGAATGCGCAAAAGCATTGGCACCCACGATGGCCTTGTTGGGCTGTACGCGAATGCCTGTAGTTGACGCCACCATGCGACTCGTGCGCACAATTTCACGTGTACTGATTTCGGTATGAGCGTTGAGTTCTTCGCTATGGATGGCAATGCCCATAACAATTTCTTCAAGCGACGCGTTGCCCGCACGCTCACCCAAGCCATTTACCGTGCACTCAACCTGAGTCGCGCCAGCCGAAACGCCCGCAAGCGAAAGCGCCGTGGCCAAGCCGAGGTCATTGTGGCAATGGACGGACAGCTTAACGTTTTCAATACCGCGCGTATTCTCAAGCATATAGGCTACAAGTGCGGCAAATTCTTCTGGAAGCGCATAACCTGTTGTGTCGGTAATATTGACTACGGTCGCACCCGCTTCAATGGCGGTTTCGCAGGCACGCACCAGGAATACGCGGTCCGCACGCGAGGCATCTTCGGCATAAAACTGCACGTCAGGGCATAAGTTGCGAGCAAAAGAAACGCTGGAACGAATACGCTCGAGGCAGTCGTCTTCGCTTATAGCAAGCTTGTTTTGCAGGTGCACGGGCGAAACGCCAATGCCGGTATGAATACGCGGACGGGCTGCCGCAGCCAGGGCATCGGCCGCCGCCTGGATGTCGCCTTCCACGGCACGTGAAAGGGCACATACGACCGCTGCGTCCCCCACCGCTTCGGCCACAGCCCGCACGCTTTCAAAGTCGCCCGGCGAAGAAACGGGAAAACCCGCTTCGATAACATCTACGTTCAGGCGCACAAGCTGGCGCGCGATGGCCACCTTGTCTTCGCGCGTCATGGAAGCGCCTGGTGACTGTTCGCCATCGCGCAAGGTGGTGTCGAATATGTCTATCTTTCGTGTCATAGCGCCTTATTGTACTAAAGAGTTCGACTACTGTCTTAACAACTCTTCGGGGAAACGTGTCTCATTTAGGGTGGGAGTAAAAATGGAACAAAAACCCATCCCCTGTTCCATAAAAATGGAACAAAAACCCGTCCCCTGTTCCAAATGCTACTTCGCGCTGCGGGTAATGGCCGTAACGCCCGTGCGCGTTATTTCAGCCAGATTGTAGGGCTTCAGCAATTCTTCGAGACCCGCCAGTTTGCTTTGCGTACCCGTAGCTTCGATAGTGAGCGACTTGTGCCCCACGTCCACAATCTTAGCACGGAACACATTGGCAATCTCGATGACTTCGCTGCGCTTTTCGGGATCCACCGCCACACGGAACAGCACCAGCTCGCGTTCAATGGCTTCGTCTTCGGTAAGATCGATTATCTTGTGCACACACACCAGCTTATTGAGCTGCTTGGTCGCCTTTGCATACTCACTACCGGATGCACTCTCAAGTTGCTTTTCAAAGCCATCTATTGCAGTCCTATAACGGCTCTGC
>CAJOJB010000106.1 GCA_905234635.1 uncultured Eggerthellaceae bacterium
GGGCCAGCAGGATTCGAACCTACATAGCTGGCACCAAAAACCAGAGTCCTGCCATTGGACGATGGCCCAGCTTAAAACCGCTCGCTACTCAGCGGTAGGAGCTTCGGTATAGGCGCGGTTAACGCTGCTGTCTACGGGGATGCCAGCACCCATGGTAGAAGCAACCGTCACACTCTTGACATAGCGACCCTTGGCAGCAGCCGGCTTTACGCGCAGGATTTCGTCATACACGACGCCATAGTTTTCAGCTAGCTGTTCAGCCGTAAAGCTGGTCTTGCCAAGTACCACATGGCAAATGCCAAAACGGTCGGCACGATATTCAACCTTGCCACCCTTCAGGTCGGCAATAGCCTTTTCGACGTCGGTGGTAACGGTGCCCAACTTGGGGTTAGGCATAAGACCACGCGTGCCCAAGATCTTGCCCAATTTACCAACCTTAGGCATCTGATCGGGCGTAGCAACGGTCGCGTCAAAATCGAGCATGCCGTTTTGAATGTCTTGGATAAGATCGTCAGAACCAACGATGTCAGCACCAGCAGCTTCAGCAGCCTTAGCTGCATCGCCTTCGGCAAACACAGCCACGCGTACGGTCTTGCCACTGCCGTTGGGCAGGCTGATCATACCGCGAAGTTGCTGGTCGGCCTGGCGGGTGTCGATGCCCAGACGGAAGTGACCCTCAACCGTTTCGTCGAAGTTTGCGGAAGAGATTTCCTTCATGAGGGTAAACGCCTCGATGGGAGCATACAGCTTTCCCTCTTCGATCTTTTCTACCGCAGCCTTCTGCTTCTTTGTCATTTTTGCCATTTGTATCATCCTTTCGTGGTGCTAACGGGCACGTGCCCTCCCACCTTTAAGTTCGCGCACCTTACGCGAACACATACACTATTCAGCAGCCTCTTCTTCAGCAGCTTCTTCGCCGCCAGCACTTTCAGCAGGTGCAGGTGCCGCAGCGCCTTCGGCTTCTTCGATGCTCTTACCAGCAAGCAAAGCAGCAAGCTTCTTGGTAATAACATATTCGGTCTTAGGCGCGCGACCTTCGATGGTCACACCCATGGAACGAGCCGTACCAGCCACAATTTCCATTGCCGCTTCGATGGTGTTGGCGTTCAGGTCCGGCATCTTTACTTCTGCGATTTCTCGCAGCTGCTGTTCGGTAAGCTGGCCAACCTTCTTGACATGAGGAATGCCAGAACCGCTGTTCAGACGCAGCTTTTCCTTAATAAGAACTGCCGCCGGAGGCGTCTTGCAAATAAAGCTAAAGGACTTGTCTTCATACACGGTAATTTCAACCGGGATGATGGTATTGCCCTTGTCCTTGGTTTCAGCGTTAAACGCCTGGCAGAACTGCATAATGTTAACGCCCTGGGCACCCAGTGCCGGGCCAACAGGGGGTGCAGGGTTTGCCTGCCCTGCCTGGATTTGCAACTTAATAAAACCAGTTGCCTTCTTATCAGCCATGAGAATTGCTCCTAAAACTCATCTTTTTACTATTCAACAAGCACTTTCTTTTGTCGTGAGAAGCCCCGGTCCACGCGGGCACGACAAGAATATGCACTGTTTTCAAACCTACACGCCTGCAGCTTCACATGCAGGCGCCCATGCGCTAAATGCGCGCTACTTGGTCAAAGCCAAGTTCAACGGGCGTTTCACGCCCAAAAATGGAAACCAAAACCTTCACCTTATTGGCTTCAGGTGTGACTTCCGAAACCACGCCATCGAAGTCGGCTAGCGGACCAGAAACAACCTTCACGGACTGGCCCACTTCCAAATTCGTAGCGGTCTTGCGCGGAGCTTCGTGGCTCGTGCGCTTCATAATCTTGTTATATTCGTCGCGCGTAAGCGGTTCGGGCTTGCCCTGAGCGCCCACAAAACCAGTAACACCGGGTGTGTTACGCACTGCCGCCCAACTGCGGTCGTCAAGTTCCATGCGCACAAGCACATAGCCCGGGAAAACCTTCTTTTCGCTTTCAACACGACGGCCACCGTCTTTAATTTCGGTAACCGTTTCCGTAGGAATCTCGATTGCGAAAACGTTGTTTTCGAGCCCCATGGTTTCAATGCGGCTTTCGAGATTCTTCTTTACTTTGTTTTCATACCCAGAATAGGTATGAAGAACATACCACTTGCGCGCCATTGCTTATGCCCCCGTCTGATTGATCGAGTCGATAAGAATAAGCAGCTGCGGGAAAATGTTGTCCAAAATGAAAACAAACACGCCAAAGAACAGCAGGGCACCTACTACCACACCACTCCAACGAATAACGTCGGTACGGGTCGGCCAGGTAACACGCTTCATTTCGCTGCGCACGCCCTTAAGGAAAGTAACGATAGAGCTTTCCTTCTTGGGTTTTTGTGCGGCAGTGCTGCTCTTGGTCAGAGCAGGTTCAGTCGTGCTTTCCTTGGAAAGGATTCTTTTGGCAGCACTCACAGAAGACTTTTCAGATTCTTGAGCGCCTTCTGTAGTTTCGACTACTTCTTCAACCGCTTCACGCTTTTCAGCACGCCTTGCGGAAGCTTTTGCTCGCTGCGTTTTTGACTTCTTTGCCATCTCTTACCTTCTCAAATCCAAACAAATCGTAGGTACTTATAACGCCAAGCAAGCAGCTCATATAAGCTGCTTGACCTCAAACAAGCTGGCAGGCCAGGAAGGACTCGAACCCTCAACTTTCGGTTTTGGAGACCGACGCTCTACCAATTGAACTACTGGCCTGTATACCTTACAAACAACTCCTAACGGGTTTCCCTATGAAGGGTATGATGCCCGCACCACTTGCAGTACTTCTTCAACTCCACGCGGTCCGGCGTCGTCTGCTTGTTCTTTTTGGTCGTATAGTTGCGGCGCTTGCATTCTGTGCACGCCAAAGTGACCAAAGTTCGCATCTTTTATTACTCCTAGTTTCATTCCATTTCAGCTGTGAAATACATTCGTTTAAGCGCGCGAAGCGGGGCCGGCACTGGAGCGCCAACCCCGCGTTCGTTACAAGGTGTGCGTTATTCGATAATCGTGGTAACGCGGCCAGAGCCTACCGTACGGCCACCCTCGCGGATAGCGAACTTCAGGCCTTCTTCCATGGCGATCGGGTGGATAAGCTCGGCGGTAATTTCTACGTTGTCGCCAGGCATAACCATTTCGGTGCCTTCAGGAAGGTGTGCAACACCGGTGATGTCGGTGGTGCGGAAGTAGAACTGAGGACGATAGCCATCGAAGAATGGGGTGTGGCGACCGCCTTCGTCCTTGGTAAGAACGTAAACCTGACCGGTAAACTTGGTGTGCGGGGTAACAGAGCCCGGCTTGCAAAGTACCTGGCCACGTACGATTTCTTCGCGCTTGATACCGCGGAGCAGACAACCGATGTTGTCGCCAGCTTCGGCTTCGTCAAGCAGCTTGCGGAACATTTCGACGCCGGTGCAAACGGTCTTCTGGGTTTCCTTGATACCAACGATTTCCAGTTCGTCGTT
>CAJOJB010000107.1 GCA_905234635.1 uncultured Eggerthellaceae bacterium
CGAAGAGCACGTCGACCTCGACATGTTTTTGCGTGTTGCAGGTAAGGCCGACCCCATTCCTGCTGTTCAGATTGAATATCCGCGGGCACCAAGGTTGGAAGCGTCGGGCGAAGAACCGGTGACTATTGCTGTTGTGCGCGACAAATCCTTCTCGTTCTACTACCAGGAAAACTTCGACGCGCTGGAAGCAGCTGGCGCGAACTTGGTCTTTGTCGACAGCATGAAGGACAAGGAAATTCCGCCCGAGGCGGATGGCCTCTACATTGGCGGTGGCTTCCCCGAAGTGTTTGCCGAACAGCTTACGCAAAACGCTCCCATGCGCGAAAGTGTGAAAGCGCGCATCGAAGACGGCATTGCCTGTTGCGCCGAATGCGGTGGCCTCATGTATTTGGGCAAGGACATGCTTATTGATGGCAAGAGCTATGACATGGCGGGCGTTTTCGACTTCACCATCGAGATGATGAAAAAGCGCCAGGGCCATGGTTATGCGGTAGCAGTGGCAACTAACAGCCATCCTTGGTTTGAACCAGGTGTTGCCATTAATGGGCATGAACACCATCATTCGCGCGTTATTGACCATGGCAACACGCAACAATTTGCCTATGACGATACGCGTGGCAATGGCGTAGGCAATAAGCACGACGGCTATGTTGCGGGGCGTTGCGTAGCGTCTTATATACATACCAATGCAATTTCAACTCCCCAGTGGGCGACCGCATTGGTCGATGCCGCTTATGATTATCGAAATACCAAGGAGAAGGGGTAGGCATGGCTAATCAGACAGAAGAATATTTTGATTTGGTTATCATTGGGGCAGGCCCCGCAGGTCTTACGGCTGGTATTTATGGCGGGCGCGCGCTGCTCAAAACGGTCATCCTGGAAAAGGGAAGCATTGGCGGGCGCGTTACGTCGACCAATGAAATCGTGAATTACCCTTCCGCGGGCGAAACTACCGGTCCTGCGCTCATGGAAAAGATGGAAGAACATGCGCGCAAGTTTGGTGTGGAAATTCGCAACCAGGGTGTACGCAGTGTGGACTTTTCTGGCGTGGACAAGATTGTGACCACGCGCAAGGTTATCTATCATGCCAAGGCTGTTATTGTTGCCACGGGCACGCGCCCTAAGGTCATTGGCTTCCCGGGTGAGACTGAATTCACGGGCCGTGGCGTAAGCTATTGCGCCACCTGCGACGCTGAATTCTACGCTGGCCAGGACGTGGTGGTTATTGGCTGCGGCGACCAAGCCGTGGAAGAAAGCCAGTTCATCACCAAGTTTGCCGACCACGTTACCATCGTTTCGCGCCGCAAGGATGGCGACATGTCCTGCAATGCCATTGCTAAAGACCGTTGCATGAAGAACCCCAAGATTTCCGTGCGCTTCAACAGCCAGATTGTGGAAGTCTTCGGGGAAGACGAAGTTGAAGGCGTGGTGCTGGAAGACACGCGCACAGGCGAGCGCGAAAAAGTTCCTTGCCAGGGTGTATTCTTCTTTACGGGCAGCGACCCTGAAACGGAAATCCTTGAAGGGCAGGTCGGCTTTGAAGACGGCCTCGGTAAGGACGAAAAGGGTTGGTTGCATACGGGCGACAACATGGAGCTTGCACCTGGAGTGTTTGCTGCAGGCGACGTGCGTGCTAAGTACCTGCGTCAGATTGCGACGGCCGTGGGTGATGGCGCTGCTGCTGCCACTGCTGCCGAACGCTACATCAGCGAACTCGAAAGCGAATAATCTCGAACTCCTTGTAATGCAGGAAGGGCACGGCCTTGTAATTAAACAAGCGCGCTTCTTAACAGCGCACTTCCTGCGCCTAAAAGCTCCGAGAAACTCGAAAAATGATCCCCGGCTTCCTTTTGCGACACGAGAAGTGTTTCCGGATAAAAGATATATAACGATGGATGACGACAGCATTCGCACACTTGCCGCATCTAACCCCAAGGATTTTATAGACGCTTTCCCCGAAGGGGTGATTATCGATGAAGCACAAAAGGTTCCCGCGCTTTTCAATGCACTCAAATTGAAAGTGGATTCGGAAAAGAGCGAGGCGGGGAAATACATTCTTACGGGATCAAGCCAGTTTCAACTTAAGAAAAACATGACAGACAGCCTGGCGGGAAGAGGCTTCTTCCTGGAACTGCTGCCGTTTTCCATAAGCGAACTGAAAGATGAAGGCTATCTGCCGGATAGTCCGTACGATTTGATTTTCAAAGGAACGTATCCTCCACTTCACGATCCAGAAAAACAGTTCATTCCGGAAGACTGGTTTGAAGGATATATCGACACCTATATTTCCAGAGATGTTGAAGAATTGATCAATCCGTCAAATGCGCAGACCTTCAAAAAATTTATTCAGATATGTGCGTTGCATAGCGGTCAGATGCTTTCCATGGACAGCATAGCCCGTGATGTTGGAATGAGTGCGCCAACGATAAAAAGTTGGCTTTCCATTTTAGAGAGATCATACATTATCCATTTTCTAGAACCAGATAGTAACAATCTAGGTAGAGCGCTTGTAAAGTCACCGAAACTATACTTTATTGACACAGGCCTACTGTGTCATCTGCTTAGAATTGAAAGCAAGGAAGAATTACTTTTAAGTGAAAAGAAAGGGGCTGTAGTAGAAACCTTCGCCGTATCGGAGCTATTAAAACACAGAACAAATGCCGGGCGAAAGGGTAATCTCACATACTTTAGAGATCGAACAGGGTTCGAGGTGGATACCATTGCAGACTGGAAGCATTCTTTTGCAGTTGAAATCAAAAGTACTTCCGAAAGTGAAGCGAAGGCGTCAAAGAACCTCAGGAGATATTTGGAATTAAAAGAAGATAACGAAACAAAAGGAGCGGTTTTTTATCTCGGTGACCTAACGCTCAGCATGAACGGAATCGATTACGTAGGATGGAGAGACTGGGGTAATTATCAAGAAAGTGATTAACCCGCAACAAGGAAAAGTACGTTGACTGCGAAAGATGCTGGCACGTTTGTCCTGTGGGCGTGGCCCTTAAATCCGTTATCATAGAAGCATGATTATAGAGCGCATACAACGCACAATTGAAGAGCGCGGTCTTGCTGGGGCGGATACTCCGGTGCTGCTTATGGTGTCTGGCGGTTCGGACTCGACGGCACTTGCTTATATAGCGGCCGACCTGCGGGAACGTGGCGTACTTGGACCGCTTGCCGTGTTGCATGTGAACCATCAGCTGCGCGGGGCCGACGCCAATGCCGACGCAGAATTCGTGCGTCAATTGGCCGAAGCGCTTGAGCTACCCTTCTTTTTGGTTGAAGTCAATGTGGGTGCTATTGCGCAAGAGCAGGGCGAAAACACCGAAGCGGTGGCCCGCAGTGAACGTTATGCGGCCGCCCAGGAAGC
>CAJOJB010000108.1:0-557 GCA_905234635.1 uncultured Eggerthellaceae bacterium
ACTTTAATTTTGGCATATTTAGGGAGTTCGTTGCCTATGGCTGTTTTAATTGCGAGTGCGGGAGTAAATTTTATCGGTTTATTAAATGATCCGTATGTTGCTCAAGAAATTGTTCAGAGTATAGCCGGAACGTTAGGATTATTATTTACGATACCGGCGACGGCATTTTTCTTTGTTATTCAGGAGGGAATAAGGCGGCGTGAAAATTAAAGCAGTTATAGACATCGGCAGCAATTCAATTAAAATGCGTGCAGGATATAAAGACGAGTCCGGAAAGATAATTATTATTCACGATGAAACCGAAGTTGTAAAACTTGGGCGCGGAATGAATTTAACGGGAATGCTTGCGCGTGAGAACATGTTAAACGCATTGAAGGCATTAACGCGAATGATAAGTACTGCTGAAAAGTTAGAAGCTGAAATTTTTATAGCAGGCACAATGGCATTAAGGACGGCTAAAAATTCAAACGAGTTTATAAAACTTGTGCATGATTCTACAGGGCGCAATATAAATATATTAACAGGACTTGACGAGGCGAAATTTTCACGATTAGGAG
>CAJOJB010000108.1:648-2719 GCA_905234635.1 uncultured Eggerthellaceae bacterium
TAACCGATAAATTTTTTAATGATAATAACAGACCTGTATATAAATCCGAATGGGACGCGGCGTATAAATATATTCACGAAAAAATGTTTGAATATAAAATTCAGGACTTTAAAAACGATTCATCAGGCCAAGTTATCGGAGTTGGAGGCGGATTAGCTGTGATGGCTTCTGTAAAATTATGCGAGGATATTTTCATGCCATTAAAGCTGCACGGAATGAGTATTACACAGAAAGACATAGTCAAGCAGGCGAAGTTTCCAGCCCTTAGAATCACAATAGCGGGTATACATGCGGTAGAGCATGTCTGTCCAGTCTTGGGCTTCCAGACCACCGCTTCCCGGGTTGATATTGATAATGCAGTCACCTTCGTCGAATTCGCCCGAAAACCAGGATTCAACTTCGAATTGGTCGAGCATAGCCCGCAGACGCTTGTATGCACTTTCGGCATCTTCTTCGAACGCAGGATCGTCAGACGCTAACTCGTAGGCAGTTCGACAGTCATCCAATAAAGCGCTCGCAGCGTTGAAATCCGCAATCGTGGCACGTATAGACCCCGCCTGGCGCGAAACTTCGGCCGCAGCATCGGGCTTGTCCCAAAAGCCTGGCTCCGCAATTTTGGCGTCGAGCGCTTCAAGCTGTGCGGTCTTTTCGGCAATATGCAAAAACTCCCGCGCGCCATCTAAGCGTTGCGCCGCTGCGTTTATGTCTTTGGAGTCAATCAAGCTTCTTTTTTGCTTTCATCCATTTTGGGAATCCGGGGTCGGAGGAAAAATTCCCATTTTTGGGAAAAATCCTCCGTCCCCAAATTCCCATTTTATTTATTGGCGCCGTGGCATTTTTTGTACTTTTTACCACTACCGCAGGGGCATGGGTCATTGCGACCCACATTGGCCCAAGGATCGTTCTTGTCCTTTTCGAAGGTGGTCACCCGAGCGGTTTCAGCTGGCTTGGGTGCTTCAGCTGGCATGCCTTCCGCTGCAGCGGCCGCAGCTGCCACGCGCTGGGCAGACCCCACATTAGACGCATCGAGCACCGCTTCAGGCGACGAATAATTCACCTTGCCACCCAAAGCATTTTGTTGCTGCACAAACGGAGGCTGCTGTTCGGCAATCTGCAAACGTAATACCGTACGCAGATAGCTTTCATACATGCCGTTGGTCATTTCGCCAAAGGCACGATGTGCTTCATTCT
Organism: uncultured Eggerthellaceae bacterium; assembly: GCA_905234635.1. Classification (GTDB taxonomy): domain Bacteria; phylum Actinomycetota; class Coriobacteriia; order Coriobacteriales; family Eggerthellaceae; genus CACXMZ01. The sequence continues at coordinate 1,840 of CAJOJB010000108.1, forward strand.
TGTATTCAACAAGCGGGTCGCGCTGGCCGAAGGCACGCAAACCGATACCCACCTTCAAATAATCCATGTCTTGCAGATGGTTCATCCAGCGCGTGTCAATAATGCGCAGCATGACCTGCGACTCCAGGTTCGCCATAACATCTTCGCCAATGACGTCACACTTTTCCTGGTACACGTCCATAAGCTCGTCCGTCGCGGCTTCCACCACTGCATAGGGGTCGTCGCCATGGTTCACACCATCCACCGTAAAGATGTTGCGGCCATCCATTTCCGACACCCAACGCTCCACGGCATGTTTGTCCCAGTCGTCGCTCGGCACGCGGTCGGGGCAGTTTTCAAGCACCACGGTTTCAGCACAGTCGTGCGCAATACCAGGAATACTTTCATTAAGGTCCTTGCCGTCCAAAATGGCATTGCGCTCTTCGTAGATGGCCTTGCGCTGCAAGTTCATAACATCGTCATATTCGAGCACATTTTTACGTGCGGCGAAATTCATCTGTTCAACTTGACGCTGAGCACCTTCGATGGCCTTCGACACCATGGATGCCTGAATGGGCTGGTCTTCGGGCATTTCGGTCTTTTCCATCATGCGCGAAATGCTGTCCATACGGCTGCCGCCAAACAGGCGCATCAGGTCATCTTCCAGCGAAAGATAAAACTGGGTAAAGCCCGGGTCACCCTGACGGCCAGAACGACCACGCAGCTGGTTGTCGATACGGCGGCTTTCATGACGTTCCGTGCCAATAACACACAAGCCACCAGCGTTTACCACCTGGTCATGCTCAACCTTAGTAATGGCCCGCGCTTCTTCAAGCGCTGCGTCACGGTCGGCCTGGGTTGGCGGCACCAACGCGCCTTCTTCCACTTCCACCCCTTCTTC
>CAJOJB010000108.1:2726-6035 GCA_905234635.1 uncultured Eggerthellaceae bacterium
GCATAGCATTGGCCAGGCCTTCAGGGTTGCCACCAAGCAAAATGTCGGTACCACGGCCAGCCATGTTGGTTGCAATAGTCACTGCGCCTACACGACCCGCCTGTGCAACAATATGCGCTTCACGTTCGTGATTCTTCGCGTTCAAGGTTTCATGCGGAATGCCACGCTTGTCCAACAGGCGCGACAGCTTTTCGGAATTTTCGATAGTCACCGTACCAATAAGGCAGGGCTGCCCCGCATTGTGGCGCGCCGCAATGTCGTCGGCCACGGCGTTGTACTTCGCTTCAATCGTGCGATAAATCAAGTCGTTCGCGTCAACACGCACCACAGGCTTATTCGGCGGAATTGCCATAACCGGCAAGTTGTAAATCTGTCGGAATTCGGAGTCTTCCGTCATGGCGGTACCCGTCATGCCAGACAGCTTGTCGTACAGACGGAAGTAGTTCTGCAAGGTAATGGTTGCCAGCGTCTGGTTTTCTTCGCGGATGTGCACGCCTTCCTTGGCTTCCACCGCCTGATGCAAACCTTCAGACCAACGACGGCCTTCCATAATGCGGCCCGTGAATTCGTCGACGATTTTCACTTCCCCGTCGACCACCACGTAGTCGATGTCTCGATGGAACAGGAACTGCGCCTTCAGGGCCTGTTGCAAATGGTTGGGCAACTGGCCTGAAGGGTCGTTATACAAGTCTTCCAGACCCAGCGCATTTTCCACCTTGGTCAGACCAATTTCAGTCGTCGAAATGGTGCGCTTTGCTTCGTCTTTTTCAAAGTCCACGCCTTCAATAAGGCTGGGAATAACGCGCGCAAATTTACGGTACGTATCGGCCGCCTGGGTGCCGGCACCCGAAATAATGAGCGGCGTACGCGCTTCGTCAATAAGAATGGAGTCAACTTCGTCCACGACCGCGAAATGGTGGCCGCGCTGCACCCTGTTTTCGGCCTTGGTCACCATGTTGTCGCGCAAGTAGTCGAAGCCAAATTCCGAATTCGTACCGTAAGTAACGTCGGCTTCGTAGGCGGGCACCTTTGCAGGAAGCGGCATACCGTTTTGAATAAGGCCCACTTCCATGCCCAAAAACTTGTAGATGCGCCCCATCCATTCGCTGTCGCGCTTGGCCAGGTAGTCGTTCACGGTGACGATATGCACGTTGTGCCCTGGCAGCGCATTCAAATAACCTGCCAGTGTAGACACGAGCGTCTTACCTTCACCCGTTTTCATTTCGGCAATCTGGCCCGCGTTTAAGGCCATGCCGCCAATAAGCTGAACATCGAAGTGTCGCAGACCAAGCGTGCGTCTGGATGCTTCGCGCACGGTGGCGAAGGCTTCGGGCAAAATGGAATCCAGGTCCTCCCCGTTTTCGCAACGCTGCCTATAAGCCGCCGTCAAAGCCCGCAGTTCTTCGTCGGACTTGGCTTCCATGCCTGCTTCCAGGCTGTTAATTTTGTCGACAATACATTGGTATTGCTTGAGCTGACGCCCTTCGCCAACCGTTAATAGTTTCGAAAGAAAACCTGCCATATTACATGCGCTTTCACTCAGATTAACCGTACATGATTTATGCTAGCACAGCCTTGAGCGCCAGGCACGAATTCCACCTGCTTTACGCTTTGGATTCACCCACCGCAAAGCCGCATAAACGAGCCAAACCTAACTCGTTTCCCAATTACGAACCCGCACGAATGAGTGCCTGCTCGTAGCTCATAAGGTTTCATTCAAAATGCGTTCATATAAATCGGAAATGCGCTTTGAAGGGTCCAAGCCCAGCTCGTCTACCATGTACGTGCGATAGCGTCGCCAGGTCCCCAAAGCTGCTGGCCGCTGGCCACAACGCGCTTGCAGGGACATAAGTTTTTCATAGCAATCTTCACGGTCTGGGCTATACGCAAGAGCCTGCTCGGCCAATTGTAGAGCAACAGACGAACCTCCGACCGAGGCCAATCGTCCTGCGGCATACATAAGTGCATTCACCACGCGGTTGCGCCATGCGTCACGAGCAGCTATCAACATGGGTTCATCGGTTTCACCTGGCAACAAGTCACCCTTATACAAATTACGTATTTTTTCAAGAATATGAAAATACAAGTTGGGGTCAGGGTCGGAGTAGCGCAGCTGGGAAGTAAGATCCTTTATCGCCGCCGTATCGGTTTTTAGCAGGCTTTCCTTAAGATTTATCACCCCGTGCGAGCGAACCAAATAAGGACAGGTACCGTCGAAAAGCGATAGTTCCTTACGCAAAATCGAAATGCAGTTGTTCAAATAATGCCGTGCCTGAACATAGGTGCTATCGGGCCATAAGCGTTCGGCAAGATTATCGCAAGAAAGTTCTTGCCCACTTTCAAGTACAAGCAAGGCAAGCAAAGTCCGAACTTTTTGTCTCTTAAACTGTTTTGCTTCGATACGTTCCGCACCCACCCGTACTTCAAAGGAACCAAAGAGACGCACGTCCAGGGGTGCAATAGCTTCTTGTCTGTTCGTACGTGCTTTCCCGGTAGCCAAAACTGACTGACTATAAGCAAGACTCGAAAGTGCTCCCACACGAGCCACTTTGCTGCGCGCATACTTAGTTCGCTGAACTTCAATATCATCTTCAAACAAATCACAACGGTGATACGCCGCTATAAAGGGCATATGCGTCATATCGAGTTCCAGGCCTATTTTGTCGACTTCGCGGCGCAAGAGCGCGAGTTCAGCCAAAGGCATACTTTCATGTTTTTCCAAAGTGGCTTTTACCTGCTTGTGAATATGTCGCAGCTCGGAAACATCGATGCCGTCCAGGCGGGCCTTATGAACGCAACAAGCAAGGGCAAGACACCCATGCTGTTCGACATCTAAACGACGAGCAATAGTGTCAATCTTTATATTAGAAGAAGCTACCTTCGACCAAAACGTCCACTGTTGTTTGGAGGCGTCATCCAGGCCTTCGCCCTCCCGCTTCAAGCTTGCACCCTGCGCATGAAAAAGTTGTTCTAGTTCGGTAGCTATAGAATCGTCTTCGGAAAGCACGTAGGCAAACGAAGCGGCCAGCAAACGCCCTGACAACGGATAGTCCACCTTCGCAGCCGCATACATTAAATCTTCCATGGCGCCATCACTGCAGTCCAAAAGAGTACGCCGCACACACGATGCCACGACCAATTCGGGCCTGCTGCGCCACCGCTTGCTGCGTAGGCTATCATAAACACTTTCCGCGGCCGAAAGCGCGCAAGAATTGAGTAAGTGCGCCTGCTGGTCTTCCAGCCACATGCTCCTACGATGGGGATCACACAAATGCATGAGCAGCGAGACGGCACGTTCGGCACTTCCCC
>CAJOJB010000109.1 GCA_905234635.1 uncultured Eggerthellaceae bacterium
GGGCAGCGCGGCGGCCAGGGGCGTCACCGTCCAGGCTGCGTACGATATCCAAATATTCCTGCGTATACTCTGCGTTCTTTGTCATGGGTACTCCTTCAACTTTTGCCTTACCATGCAGCACGCGCATCAATAAGAGCTTCGATATAGATTGTAGCCTTGTCGTCCGAAATCGTGTAAACCAAATCAAAAGGCTCTACGAAATACTTGCGCACACCTTCACCAAATTCGACGCGTATGGAATTGGGAATGAGCCAGGAGCCAATTTCGGGAAAAGACTCAATATTGTCTAGGGCACGAAATATGTTCTTCTCGACACGTTCAGAACTTACCCGCGCAAGATCATGCGCGAAGCGCTCAGAGAAGAGAAGCTTAGGCATGCTTTGCTCGTTTCGCAGCCACGGCACTCATAAGATCCTCGCGGCTTTCGAAATAGTCTCCAGCTGCAAAGTCCTCACGCGATTGCCGTAATGCTTCAGCCATGCGAAACTCATAGAGCGCCTCTTCAACGGCACGCTGCTTTTCGCGCTCTATCACCTCTTCAGCAGCGAAAATGTACTTGCCATGTCCATTTTCCGTGATGTAAACAATTTCAACATCGGCAATAGCTTTTATTTCTCGCTGCTTATTTTTAAGCGCGGTCGAAGGATAAATAGCAGCCATGGCAATCCCTTTACATCTTATTCAGTACCTATTTAAGACCTTGATTACGGACTTAATTAGGTATTATATCAGGTACCAGGGAAAAAGCGCTGCAGCTTCGTAATAATTGCAATCATGCATACTTTATGAATGCCTAGCAGGTCTTACGCAAGGGGAGTAATATACCCTGTTGCTATGCACGAGGGAGTGGAAAACAACGAAGATTTTCAGGTGCCAAACGGGGGCGAGCAGGCCAGTTCTGCTGATACCGAAACGCAGGCCAATGAAACGATAGAACAAGAGCTCGACCAGCTCGAAAACGAGCTATTCGGAAGCGAAGATTCTACTGGTGCTCCTGTTGGCCTCGACCCCAAAAACCCCGGCCGCGACGACAAGGTTGCGCGCATGGGCACCGAATCCATCCCTAAACTCATTACCGAATTTGCCATTCCTGCCATTATTGGCATGCTGGTGAACGCGACGTACAACATTATTTCCAGTGTGTTCCTGGGGCAGGTTATGCATGAAACGGGCCAGGCAGTTGTAACAGCTGCCAACCCCATCGCCATTGTTTTTATTGCGCTTGCCATGTTGGTGGGCAACGGCGGCAATGCGCTGGCGGCCCTGCGACTGGGCAACGGCGACCGTGTGGCAGCCGAACGCAGTCTGGGCAACACGGTTTCCTTGGCCATTATCTTTTCGCTCGTCGTTGCAGCCCTTGCCTTTATTCCCACTACTATCGAAGCCCTGCTTTCTATTTCTGGCACCACGCCCGAAGTACACGACTACGCCAAAATCTATATTCAGATTCTGGCATGTGGGTTCATCATGCAATGCATTGGCTTTGGCGTGAACAACTTCATTCGTACGGCAGGCAACCCCAACCGCGCCTTGCTCACCATGATTATTGGTGCGGTGGGTTGTATCACCTTCAACTTCTTCTTTGTGATGGTGTTTGGTTGGGGCGTGGTAGGCAGCGCCCTTGCCACGGTGTGCGGGCAAACGCTGTCCTGCATAAGCGTGCTGTGGTTCTTTACGCGCACGAAAAACGTGCCCCTCAAGCTGCACTTGCGCTATATGCCGCTTCAGTGGGACACGGTGAAGCTCGTCCTTTCCCTGGGTTTTGCCAGCTTTGCTATTCAGTGCGCCATGGCCATTGTGAACTTTGTACTGAACAACATGCTCGTAACGCTGGGTGCGGAAAGTCCCATCGGGCGCGAAGGTGCGCTGGCTTCCATCGGCGTGGTCAGTCGCATTGCCATGTTCACCGTTATGCCACTGTTGGGTACGGCCGTGGCCATCCAGCCGCTGCTGGGCTACAACTACGGTGCCCACCTTTTCAAGCGGGTGCGCACCACTTGGTTTGAAGGCATGGCGGGCGCCACCATTATCGCCATTTTCATGTGGGCCTTGGTGCATATTTTCCCCAGCCAGATTGTGGGTGCCTTTGGCCTGGAAGACCCGCGCATTGCCGACTTCACTATCTTTGCGCTGAAGGTCCAGCTGCTCATGTTGCCGCTCGTGGGTTTCCAGATTGTTGGTGCGAACTATTTCCAGGCAACGGGCCAACCCCTGAAGTCTGCCTTCCTTTCGCTTACGCGCCAGCTGCTGTTCTTGGTGCCACTCTACCTTTTCTTGCCAGGCATCCTGCCGCAGTACTTGCCTCAGTACACTGGCCTCGACGCCCTCTATTTTGCCGTGCCCGTCGCAGACTTCCTGGCAATTTTCACCACGCTCATTTTTGTTGTTTGGGAACTGCGGCGTATTAAGAAATTGGAGCGTGGGGAAATCCAGGCACGCTTCTAGCCTTACGTGTCGCGCTAGCAAGTTTTAAGGGTTTCAGGCACGCTTCTAGGTTGACCTGCGCCTTGTAAAATCGTTGGCTTTCAATCCCGCGAAGGTGCTGCATTTAAACTTGGGACAACGTTAATTCATTGACAGGTTTGGTAAGCTTGAACTATGGCAAAAAGTTTCGGACAAAGCCCCACCACCAAGCGCACCCTGCACTACTACTGGCAGGTTACGCGCAAGCACCCTGTTCTGTTTTGGGGCTTTATTATTTCCAGCATTTTTTTTGAGCTCCTGCTGAGCTACCTTAACCCGTATTTCATGTCACTCATCGTGGACCGCGTGGCGGCCGAGCCCGTTACTGCCGAAAACGTATTTCCCGTATTTGGCCCCTATGTTGTGGCGCTCATCTTGGTAAACCTTTTTGGTCAAGCATGCAGCAAGCTCCAGGACTACACCATGTGGAAGCTGCAGATTGCCGCGAATTACGACCTGGCCACGCAGTCTTTCGACGCGCTCTGCAACCAGTCCATGAGCTTTCATTCCAACCGTTTTGGTGGCACGCTGGTTAGCCAAACCACCAAGTATATGAACGCCTACAACCAGCTTGTTGAAGTCATCGCATTCCCCGTGCTTCCTGTAGCCGTTTCGGTATTTTTCGTATGTGTGTTGCTGGGTCCGCGCGTGCCATTGTACACAGCCATTCTTATGTGCATGCTCATCTTCTACGGCTTTGTGAGCTATCGCATGTACAAGCGAATCCTCAATCTGAACGAGGAGGCTGCCGGTGCCCAGAACCAGCTCTCCNNNNGAACTGTCCGACAGCGTGGCCAACATCCTTTCCGTGAAAACCTATGGTCGCGAAGATTACGAACGCAGCCTATTCGACAACTTCAACAAGGAAGTGGTGGCGCGCGATTCGAAACGCATGTGGGCGTCCATGGTGCGCGGTATTACGACGGCTTGCATCGCGCTTGTTATTATGAGCGTGGTCTCGGTTTTTATTGCGGGCGGCAATGCTTGGTTTGGTATTACGCCCGGCACGCTCGTCATGATGTTTACCTACACCTATACGGTTACGAATCAGTTCAACTTTATCAACACGGGCTTGCAGCGCATTAATCGTGCCTTTGGTGATGCGAGCGGCATGACCGAAATTCTGGACGAACCGCGCCTGGTGGACGACGTGCCAGGAGCACCCGACTTGGTGGTGCGTGAAGGCGATATCGACTTTGAAAATCTCGACTTCTTCTATACCGACGGCGGTACGCAAACGCAGGTCTTCGATAACTTCAACCTGCACATTCCTGCGGGCCAGCGCGTTGGCCTGGTGGGCATGAGTGGCAGTGGTAAGACCACCTTGACCAAGCTGCTGCTGCGCCTGGCCGACATCCAGGAAGGTCACATTATGGTTGATGGACAGAATGTGGCGGAATGCACCCAGCAAAGCCTGCGCCGCCAGATTGCTTACGTGCCCCAGGAAGCGGTGCTGTTCCATCGCAGCATTGCGGAAAACATTGCCTACGGCAAGCCCGAAGCTTCCCCGGAAGAAATCCGCGAAGCAGCGCGCCAGGCCAACGCCCTTGAATTTATTGAAAAGCTGCCGCAGGGTTTTGAAACGGTCACGGGCGAACGTGGCGTGAAGCTTTCGGGTGGTCAGCGCCAGCGCATTGCTATTGCGCGTGCCATGTTGGCCGACTGTCCTATTCTGGTGCTGGATGAAGCAACGAGCGCCCTCGACAGCGAAAGCGAAAACCTCGTACAGGACGCGCTTTTCAAACTCATGCAAGGACGTACATCCATTGTGGTGGCGCATCGTTTGTCCACCGTGGCAAGTCTCGACCGCATTGTGGTGCTCGATGAAGGCCGCATTGTTGAAGATGGCCCGCACGCCCAGCTCATTGAAGCGTGTGGGGAATACGCTCACCTGTGGGGCAGGCAGACAGGTGCCTACCTTGAATAATTCGCGCACTCGTTCAGTGGTTTTTTGCGGCCTATCTGTGGCTCTTATGGCTGTGTCGGCTTGGATCACCGTACCCTTTGGTCCCGTGCCCTTTACTCTTCAGACTTTCGTGATGGTCTTCGTGCTTCTTGCCTTGCAGCCCAAAGAAGCGCTTGCGAGCATTGGTATTTATATTGTCATGGGGGCGCTTGGTCTACCCATGTTTTCTGCTATGCGTGGTGGCAT
>CAJOJB010000110.1:0-498 GCA_905234635.1 uncultured Eggerthellaceae bacterium
AGGGAACGCGACACTTCATAGGTAAAGTCAACGTGCCCCGGAGTATCAATAAGGTTGAAATGATAAGTTTGACCGTCGTCAGCCTTGTAGTCTACGCGCACGGCCTGGCTTTTAATGGTAATACCGCGTTCGCGCTCAATGTCCATGGAATCAAGCAGCTGTTCAGTCATATCGCGACTCGCCACCGTGCCCGTCTGTTCCAAAATACGGTCGGACAAAGTCGACTTGCCGTGGTCGATGTGAGCAATAATGCTGAAATTACGTATGTAGATCGGGTCGATACTCATAACCTGCTTACTATACCGTATGTAGCGCCCGATTTCAGGCGCGCAGGACGGCATGCGCAAGATATCGAAATTCATAGAGGTATGCGTTTGTGCGACGAATTTGTGGTTAGGAATTTATTTTGCAAACAATTGACCACAATAGCATTGTTCATGTGGTACTATTTCGTAGTTTTCGTTTAAAACAAACTAAGTAAATATTTGGAGGAACAAA
>CAJOJB010000110.1:612-5594 GCA_905234635.1 uncultured Eggerthellaceae bacterium
CCATAAGGCTTGCAAGCTGATGGACCGCGCCGTAACCAAGGGCGTTCTGCATAAGAACCAGGCTGCCAACCGCAAGAGTGGCGTTATGAAGCTGGCCAACACCGTGGCATCTGAAAAAGATATCGCTGACTACAAGGCCCCCGCAAAAAAGGCTCCGAACAAGACGGGTGCCCCGAAGAAGGCTGCCGCCAAGGCCGAACGCAAGAAGGCCATGGAAGAAGCCCAGAAAGCCAAGGAAAAGAACCGCAAGGAAACCCAGAAGGCTCAGGCTGCTGCTGCTGAAAAGCGTGCGAAAGAAGAAGCTGAAGCCGCTGCCGCAGAGGCAGAAGCTGCTGAAGCTGAAGCTGCTGAAGCTGAAGCCGCCGAAGCTGAAGCTGCTGAAGGCGAAGAGGCTCCTGCCGAGGAAGCTCCCGCTGAAGAATAAACCGGATTCATCCGCATATCAAGAACAAAGGAGCCGCATCACGCGGCTTTTTTGTTGAACGATACGAAGCGCGCCAAAGCTTTTGTGCTAAAGGCCTAAGTATTAACGCCCTAAAACGCCTAAATACCAATCTTGGAAAGCAGTTTCGGGGTCGGTGCCACTTTTCATCGCACGTTCTGCATCGCGCGCAGAAACCAGGGCAGCGCGTAATTCTTCCGCACTAAAAGACCGCGCCCAGCGTGCGTGGTTTTTCACGCGCCAGTCGGGCACGCCAAGATAAGACGCCAGTTCACCGATCTGACCACGTTCCCCAAAACTGCGTGCGGCGATAAGTTCCCTCACGCGCGTTACACACATGGCAAGAAGCGCATAAGGCGTAGTGGATTCCATACGCGTGCGCAGCTTAAGGCATTTCTCTAAACTACGCTCGCTAAAAGCATCGACGAATTCCCAGGGTTTTACTTCAGACGTGCGGCTGACCATCGAAGCAACTTCATTGTCGTTGATGGGGTCGCTGCCCCGATGTGCCAAGGCAAGCTTCTGCAATTCTGCGTCCAAGGCAATGGTATTGTCGCCCACCAAGTCAACCAGCAAACTCGCGGCAGATTCCGTGATAACAGCACCATGAGCAGTAGCCATAGCGCGTACCTGCGTGGGCAATTCGCGCAACTTCGGCGGCGTACAATCAATAATGGCTTGTGCACCCAGCTTAGCAACCGCCTTGTACAAGCGCGTATTCTTTGCCAAGCCACTCGCTATCAGGCACAACACGGTTGCTTCGCTGGGTGAAGCAAGGTAGCTAATAAGCTGTTCTTGGTCGTCCTTTTTCAAGCGGTCGACCGCGTCCACCTGCACCAAGCGCACGTTCGACGCAAACGGCAAGGTATTACACGCAGCAACAATAGCTTCGCCTTCGGCCACTTCGCCATTGAAAGTGTCCGAATTAAAAGAAAGATCGCCTTCTTCTTCGATACGCTTACGCAGGCGCTTCACAACCGTTTGGCGCTTAAGTTCGTCGGTGCCCGTTACCAGGTAAGCGGGCAAAAGGGCTTGTTGCTGTTTTTCTGCCATAGGCACATTCTACTTGACGGTGGTCACACTTATACGCGTAGCGTCCAATTTGCATATAACATCCCCGCTTTGGTCGGTACGCAAGACCACTGCGCCCGCGCCTTCAAGCATATTCACAATGTCTTCGTTGGGATGCCCATAGCGATTGTTTTCACCCACGCTTACCAAGGCAAGAGCTGGTGCCAGTGCGTCAAGTTGTTCAGACGTACACGCTCCACCCGAACCATGATGCCCTACCTTATAAATATCCACGTGCCTCAATAAGTCCTGTTCATGAAGCTGCGCAAGGACTTCACTTTCAGCGTCGCCACAAAACAGGGCACGTGCGTCAATCTTACCGTCATCATTCACATCGGCTTCAACGTAAACCACCAGGCTATCGACGTTTCCGCCCTCTTCGGAAAACCGAACAGGATGGTTCAACACATCGCCAGCAGTAAGGCCCACAAGCACGCCCGAAGGTGCCATTGCTCGCAGCTTACTGCAGTTTGCGCAGGTACAGCCCAGCAGGTCTTGGGCAACCAGCACGCGGTCGACTTCCACGAAGTTGCAAACCGTAGCAAGCGCGCCACAATGATCGTCGTCGGGGTGGCTGACCATAATGGCGTCGAGGTGGCGAATGTCGTGGCGCGCCAGGCCCTTCAGCACAGCCCCTTCCTGATTGCCCGTGTCTATAAGCACGGCTTGCGAACCACTGCGCAAAACAAAGGCGTCGCCCTGCCCCACGTCGAGCATAATGATTTCAGTGGCATGAGCATGGGGAAACAGTGCAAGCAGCGACACCAAGAAAGCCACCAAGGCCACGAAGCATGAAAGCACACGGGTGCGCGTAGGACGCCACCAATGTTTCAATACCAAACAAGTCCCAGTAAAGGATAGTCCTACAGAAAGCCACGCAGGCACATTAACTGCAACAGCCGCAAAGGGAACTGACGCAAATAAATGGATAAGGTCGCTGAAGGCCTGGGCAAACAAGACCATAAGTTTTATTGCAAAACCTAGTCCAGGCACGAGAGCTCCACATAAGGCCGCAATCATGCCGCCCACACAAAGGATGGCGAAAAGGGGCGCTGTGAACAGGTTTGCCAGGGGTGCTATAAGCGAAAACTGACTAAACAAAGGAAGCGTAATGGGCAAAGTGGCCACAATGGCAGAGAGGCTCATCCCTAAGATATCGCACAAAGCTTCAAAGCGTCCGCCACAAGCAAAAAGAAGCCACGCTGTGCAATAGGGCGAAAAGAGCATGATGCCACAGGTAGCAAGGCTTGAAAGCAATAACGAAACTGAAAGACAGAGGCGGGGCTGCAGCACCATAAAGCCAATTACGCAGACGGATAAGGCATTCAAAGCAAAGGACCTGCGGCTTCCGAAGAACGCAAAAAGCAGGCAGAGCACCATCGCGCAGGCGCGCATGGCAGAATGAGGCGCCCCCGTAAACAACACATAGCACACGCAGATCGCAGCCTGGATGCCAAGAGAAACACCACGGGGCACTTTTAGGGCACGCAGAAGCGCTGCAATAAAAGCAATGCTTATACCCAAGTGGGCGCCCGAAACAGCAACAATATGGGCAAGCCCCACCCGTTTTACCGAACCATAAAGGGAACTCGTAAATAGATCGCTCCGGTCTCCGAAAACAATGGAGCGCAGCAAGAGTTCGCCTTCAGAATCACACGTACTATACTGCTCGATTCCTGCCTTCCGCGCACTTGTTATAAGCCCCAAAACACCCGCTGGGGCGCGCGCTTCAACACGGTACGGAGTAATGGAACCCACACAGCCTTTGCGCCAGTAATATGACGCCGCCGCCCGCGATGGCTTGCGAATGGCGCAACGCAGTTCAAATACGTCCCAGCACGATGCCTGAACATCTTTGGGAAGATTAACGCGCACCAGATAGCTTTTCCCAGCTGGGCTATAAGCACGCGCCAAACAATATTTGCCGAAATCAGATTCCGAAACATCTTCGATAATCTGAAAACGGTAATCATCCACGCCAGCTTGTGCAAGCTGGGATGCATCTGCGCGAAGGCCATAGGCTGCCTGCCCTGCGCAAGCCATTCCCATGCAAAGGCCCAACAGGGCAAGCAAGATGGGCCGCGTACCCTTAAGGTAAAGTGCCGCACCCACGCCCACGCATGCCACAAGGCCACCAAAGCAAACAGCAAGCATGACCGAAGAGCTCGCATGTTGTAGAACAACAAAGAGTGCCGCAGTCGATGCCCAAAAGCTAACCGCGCAATAAAACAGTGGCGGCAATACTGGCCTTTGCGGGAATGACCTACGGTTTTCACTCAGTGCACTCATACGCAAATAAGACCTTCGACCGCTTCGTACTTCTTTTCCCCGATGCCTGAAACGCGCATGAGTTCGTCGGGTGTTGAAAATGGACCTTCACTTTCCCGACTGGCAATTATCTTTTGCGCCGTTGCAGGACCAATGCCAGGCAGCGTTTCCAATTCTGCCTGGGTGGCCGTGTTGATATTGACCTGCCCTGGCGCGCCGCCCGCCGTAGTGCCCGCTGCTCCACCTGGGGCACTTCCTGCTGCGCCACCTGGGGCAGCACCTTGGGGCGCGGCGGCCACCTGCCCAGCACCCTGCGCAGCTTCCACTTCGCTTAAAAGCGGCACATGAATTTGTTCGCCGTCCACCAGCAATCGTGCCAAATTGTTGTAGTCGGTTGCCGCCCCTTCAGCAAAGCCGCCGGCACTGGTAACCGCGTCCCCTACCCGCGCGTCGGCAGGCAGCTTATACACCCCGGGGTTTTGGACGGCCCCACTTACAAACACGAAAACGTCAGCTACCGCATGGGACGCAGCTTCACTCGAAGAAGGCGCGGACCCGTCTTCCTGTACTCCAGCTTCCGAAGACGCACCTGCTGCATTATTCCGTAGTGTTGTACTACTGCTTTCTATTTCAAATGATCTCCCTGAAGCGGCCGTCACGATATTGCCCCCAAAGAACATCAAAGTCATGCCCAACAGCACCAAAATGCCAATGAGCACAGGGGTTTTAACATCACTCATATGGACCTGCGACCGCAGGCTTTTAGACGATTCGATAAAAGGCATGCACTGCCCCCCTTATTTCCCAGTAGTACCACCATACGGAAAAAAGGTCTCAGGGAGCACAGCAAAAAGGTCTCAAAAATGTCTCAGATTAGTCCGCAGAAAGGTCGACAAAAGCTCTGCAGAAGGGTCTCAAAAAAGTCTCACGCCTGTTCAGTAGCTGCGTTTTTGACAGCAGGACAGGCATAGTCGTGCACCTCAATTTCTTCAAGAATTGAAGCAATCCAGTCGTCAAGAGGCAGCAGGGCTTCTGCCTCGCGCACCTTGTCCAACTTAGCATGGGTTTCGGGGTTGCGCGGCATAAAGAGTGTACAGCAGTCCGTGGCATCCTGGCTTGAGATGTCGAAAGTACCCAAAGCCTGGGCTTCTTCAATAATGTCTTGCTTGTCGGACCCAATCAAGGGGCGCAATACCGGTAG
>CAJOJB010000111.1 GCA_905234635.1 uncultured Eggerthellaceae bacterium
GCGCATCGCCTCTTACTTTAATATTATAAAGGTGAAGGACCGGATTTAACGACTGAATAACGAGGCGCAGAGTGACGAAGGCTCTGCGCTTTTTTTTGCTCCCCGTTACATTTTTTGGAAGAATGTGCGGGGAATACGGGAAAAAGTCGTATCTTTGTAGGCGTAATTCTAAAACTGAACGAGAAAATTCCTAATAAATCGGGAGAATGATGAGCCAACGGAATGGACATATAAACAATGTTAAGGACACGAAGAAAGTGGCCTTAATCCTTGGTGGTCTCGATATTATTTATACAGACAGACAGACAGACAGACAGACAGACAGACAGACAGACAGACAGACAGACATGTAGTCTTAGACATCATAAAGAAGGGAGCGCGGAGCGGCTCTTCCCGGACCGAATAGGGGACGGGGAGGGCCGCTCTGCTGCGCTTATGGACGAAAGCAGTAGCATATTTCAATCAATATTTATAAACAATAAAAAACAAAGAGAATTATGAGAAGAAAATTACTTTCTATTCTCGCGCTGATGCTCATAGGAGTAGGCAGCGCATGGGCCGACGGAGACGGTTCTGCAGAAAATCCTTGGACTAGTGGTGGCTGCACAGTGACACTCTCTGGCGGCGTGCTGACTGTATCGAAAGCTAGCGGTACGGGTGCTATGGCGGATTATCCGTCGCTGTTTGACTCAAGCATACCCTGGAGGACCAACCGTAACAGCATTACGAGCATCGTAGTCGAGGAAGGCGTGACTCACATCGGCAATTACACCTTAGCGCAGTGCAGATATGCAACGTCAATTTCGCTTCCGACGACCCTGACCTCCATCGGAGATTATGCATTCCAGGCTTGCAATAACGCTAGTTTGACGGCGATAATCATCCCCGATAATGTGACGACCATTGGTAATTATGCCTTTTCGAGCTGTACTAAAGCAACGTCGATTTCGCTTCCGACGAACTTGACATCCATCGGTAATTATGCCTTCGCAACCTGACGTCGGTCGACATCCCCAATAAGGTGACGACCATTGGCGAATATGCTTTCAATCGTTGCAGCAACCTAGAGACAGCGACTGTCGGTAATAGCGTGACGACCATCGGAACCAATGCCTTCGCTAGTTGCTCCAAACTGGGGTCGATCAATATCCCCGCCAGTGTGATGACCATCGGAGCTAGTGCCTTCCAGGGATGCAACGCCCTGACAAGCTTCGATGTTGATGCTAACAACAATTTTTACGCCAGCGAGGGCGGTGTGCTGTTCAATAAAGACAAAACGATACTCATTCAATATCCCGCAAGTAAGAGCGGAAGCACTTACACCATCCCCGCCAGTGTGACGACGATTAATAGCTATGCCTTCTATTATAGCACCGGTCTGACAGAGGTTACGATTCCCGCCAGTGTGACTGCCATCGGATCTTACGCCTTCAGATATTGTAGCAATTTGGGTACAGTCACCCTTCTCAGCAATCCGTATATCACTGGAGATGCCTTCACAGGCATCAAATCCGGTGCGACGATTGCAATGAACCTGACGGCAAACGCAGCAGGCGGAGCCTATTGGCTGACGTTCTATAACCAGAACCTCTATTTCCAGGCTGATGAAAATACGCAGATTTTCAAGGCTGCGCTCAGTGACGACAAACTCACACTGACGGAACTGACAGCGGACAAGAAAGTGAATGCCGCCAAAGCCGTCATTCTGAAATCGACAGCGAGCACCATCACCATGACGTTGGTAACGTCAAACAGCAGCAACGACTTCAACGGCAATAGCCTGAAGGGCGTAGCGACTGCAGTAGGCAAGACAAGTGACGGCACAACTTACGTGCTGAACAACGGCACTGGCGGCGTGGGCTTCTACAGACTGGCAACAGGCAAGACGCTTGGCGTGGGCAAGGCTTATCTGACGTATGACGGTGCTGGCGCCCGCGAGTTCTTCGGCTTCGGCGAGACGACGGGCATTGACGCTACGCTAGTGAATAGTGAAAAAGTGAATAGTGAAGTCTACGACCTGCAGGGCCGCCGCGTCAGCCAGCCCACGAAGGGCCTCTACATTGTGAACGGAAAGAAATATATTAAGAAGTAAAGCAAAAGGAGGACACAACTATGACAAAGAAAGAATATATGAAGCCTTCCGTGAAGGTTGTAGAGTTGCAGCAGCAGTGCCAGATTCTGGCAGGAAGCCTGGACGGTGACGGCATGAACACCAGCCTGCAAGAGGAAGAAGTGGACGAAGGATTTAGTCGCGAATTCGAGCTGGACGAGGAGGAAGAAGAGTTGTAAAACAGTCGGGACAACGTTCCTTTCAGGATTGAGCAAAATCCCAAGCTCGGGACAATGCTCCATCTTGAAAGGAACAAAATCCCAAGCTCGGGACAATGCTCCATTTTGAAAGGAAGAAAGTCCCAAGCTCGGGACAACGCTCAATCTTGAAAGGAAGAAAGTCCCAAGCCTGGGACGAAAAATAATTTGTTTAACTAACTAAAAACTTCTATTTATGGGAACATTTCTAAGACCAAGTAAAAAGAGCTTGAAGAATTCGCAGCACTTCGAGTTCATCGATGCGTTCATCACGGTATTGGCGGCAGCAGGCCTGTCGTCGGCGAAGATTGCGGCGCTGTTGCTGGAGCTGCAGACGGCATTTGGTGAGGAGAACCGGTTGTACATGATAGCCCGTGCGAGCGAGATTATCGCCCAGCGCGACGAGGCTGACCGCGACCGCGACGACAAGTACAGCCGACTGCACGCCATCGTCCGCGCCTGGGCCGGCAGTGGCAATCCTACGCTGGACGCCATAGCCACGGCGGTGAAGAAGCCCTTCGAGCTGTACAAGGTGAAGACCAGCGCTCAGCTGGAAGAGGAAAGCGGACAGCTGGACAACCTGATTACGGACCTGTCGACCAGTGCCATGCAGCAGAACCTGACGGCGCTGGGTGTGATGTGGCTGTTCGAGCAGATGGTGGCTGCCCACCAGCTGACGAAGTCGCTGCGTTTGGAGCAGGGTGAGCGAGAAGGTGACGGGTGCGCTGAAGGCTGCCCGCCAGGCATGCGACACGCTGTACGACAAGATAACGTACACCATCGAGGCCTTCACGCTGACGGCCGACGACCCTGCGCCCTACGAGGCGTTCATCAAACTGTGGAACGGTACGCTGAAGATTTACCAGGACATGCTGGACCGCAAGAGCGGAACGTCGTCAGGCAATGGCGGCGGCAGCAACAGCGGTAACGGTGGTACGACCAACAACGGTGGCACCGAGCAAGGAGGAGGAACCGAACAAGGCGGAGGTACCGAGCAAGGTGGAGGCACCGAGCAGGGTGGTGATACCCCCGGCGGTGACACTCCTGGCGGTGGCGGTACCGGCACGATTACGCCTGACCCGGGAA
This sequence comes from uncultured Eggerthellaceae bacterium, assembly GCA_905234635.1. Lineage (GTDB taxonomy): Bacteria > Actinomycetota > Coriobacteriia > Coriobacteriales > Eggerthellaceae > CACXMZ01. The sequence continues at coordinate 3,394 of CAJOJB010000111.1, forward strand.
CGGGCGGCGGTGACAACCACGGAGGCGGAAGCAATCCCGGTGACGAGGATGACGCCGGGGACACGAATTAAGTTTTTTGTCTAAGGAATCTAGGAATTTAGGAATTTTTTCGTAAGTCACGCGCCAGCCATTCCTTGGTTCCCAGGTTCCTTAGAATAAGAAAGAAGCCCTGCCAAACGGCGGGGCTTTCTTCATATGGTTACTTATAGCACTCGAAAATCTTGGAGACGATGGCGCTGTCCATCTTCTTGGTCAGCAGGCTGGTCAGCCATACAACGGGGAAGCCGCCCAGCATGGCGATGGCACCGCAGTTGATGGGGTTGATGGGGTTGCCCAGCAGCATGTTGACAACCGTCAGACCTACGCCCCAGAAGAAGCAGGCC
>CAJOJB010000112.1:0-1643 GCA_905234635.1 uncultured Eggerthellaceae bacterium
CGCGTTCCGCGGCAGAGACTTTTTCTGCAAGGCTTTTTCTGAGTATTGCAACGATGAAGAACGCTATGCTTCTGTCGAAGATCGCCTGCATGCTGAAACTGTTGTGCTTGCGGGGCTGCTCGAGCAATTTGAGCTTGGTAATCGCATCAATCTTTCCACTGACGCCGCCCGTTTTGGTGGGGGTGAAACAGTGGTGGTTAAACCCGAAGAAGTTGATACGGGGATAGTGTAGTTCGCCCTGTTTATATGAGCTTAAGGAAATAAATATGCGCGTTCATCACATTGGTTATCTGGTAAAAAAAATGGATAAGGCCCGCAATGCCTTTTTTGGCCTTGGCTACACAGACTGTCCCGAACCATTGTGTGGTGTGGTTTATGACGAAACACGTGGCATAGATATTTCCTTTATTGAAAAAGATGGGTATCGAGTCGAGCTCATCTGTCCTAAAAACGAAGAGTCAAAGTTTTACCCTTTGCTTAAAAAGTATAAGAACTGCGCCTATCACCTATGCTACGAAACGGATGATTTTGAAGCCGAGGTTGCCCAATTGCAGCAAACAGGCTGGACTATCATCGACGAAGCAGCTCCTGCGCCTGCTATCGAGGGCAAGCGCGTATGCTTTATGGTGAATTTGGCCATGGGTATTATCGAGTTGGTGGAAGCGTAGTTACGCAATGATGAACGACGTACGCGAAAAACAATTTGAACTATTGGTCGAACTGGACCAGATTTGTCGCGAGCATAAGATTCCTTATTGCCTGTTTGGCTATACCGCGTGGCAGGCCTGTACCAAGCATGAATTCCTAGAAGGTAATACTTTGCCACCTGCAGTTGCCATGCTGCCTGCTGCGGCGCGCAAGTTTATCGAAGTTGTAGAAAGCGACTTACCCAAAGACCGTTTCATTGAATATATGGGTAACAACCCTGCCTTCGACCGACTTGATATTCGCTATGGCAACAAGAATACCTTGGACTTTGCTCCCAATTTCGCGGCTCTCTACAAAAACCCTGGCCTGCATGTAACCATACACGCCCTGTGCTATGCCATCCCAGGTAAAGTGCAAGAACGAATTCATAGAGTTCTTGCCACCGAAATGGAATTTGAATACCAGCGTACGCCAGCAGACAGGGCTCACAAGCTTTTTCATGCGGGCCATAAAGTGTGGCATGTCGTTTCAGGCGGAAAAAAAGAATCGAAGCGCTACTTTAACATGTTGCTTGATGGGGGGAAGAAACGGGACAAAACGCGCGTGCTTTATAAGGCGGTCGGCAAGCGTTTTGCAACATACCCTGCATTTTGGTTTGCCGATACCATACACGTTGAACTGGAAGGGCATTCGTTCCCGGTGTCTTCTATGTATGACCTTTATTTCACGCGCCTGTATGGTGCGAACTGGCAGGACGCGGAACCACATGTATCCAACCCAGACCCTGAACTCCGTATATTCGATGCCACGATTCCCTTTGAACAGTGGTTAAGTCGTGCGGGTGTTGCCCAACATGTTAAAACTTATGGCAAAGAACGTATTGCATTGAATATCAAACAAGGGGGAACCAAGCTCTTATCTAAAAAGAACGGTGACTACTGGGATATCGTGCGACGTTCGGGCGTGCGGTATAAGCTGTGGGAAGAATACATGCC
>CAJOJB010000112.1:1716-4696 GCA_905234635.1 uncultured Eggerthellaceae bacterium
CAGCTCAAGGCATTTAAAGGAAAGAATCTGGGTCTTTGTTTTGATGCTGAATTGTTTCAGGCGGCTGAGCGCTGCCTCGTACACAAAGGGAGTTATGTGTATGCCCAGGAGCTTCGTTCGCTTGTTCCCAAAGAGCATTGGAAACCCATAGATCTCGATTTGCAAGATTATTTGGAAAAGGAGCCCAAGGTGCTTACTAAGGCAACAGAAAAAGATTTGACAGAAATGCGGCAGTTTATCGGTCGCGATGTGGGCAAGGGCGTCTATATGTATATCGACGTCCATAAGTATGGGCTCGATAATCCCGATATTACCTTCTGGGTGCTGCGCAGTGCCAATACTGACCGAATTAACGCTGTAGTAATGAAATACCACGATAGCATGTCTATCGTTGCGGACGCCTCTGTTGCTGACTTTGGCTTTTTTGCGAATCTAGTAAATGAATATAAACCCACCATGGTTTCGGGTGAATTGGGGCTTATTAAGCAGGTTTTGCCGCTCTTCGATATAGACTACGAAGTGGAAGAGGGTTGGGTCTATGACATTACCGACTATCGTTTAATTGAATCCGATGTCGGCATAGAACCTGCCTATGAAACAGACATGGCCGAAGCCGCCGTGCTCATTAGTGAAGAATGGCCCTACTACGACCGCGAAGACCTAGAACGGCAGCTCAAAGAGCGTTTGCGTGACGGCATGGCACGCAATTTCATGGTTCGTAAAGACGGCAAGATGATTGTCCATATTTGCACTTATGCTGAGGACCAAGGAATTGGTGTTACGGCTGGTCTGGTGGTTGATGAAGATTATCGTGATGTACCTTACGGTACCTTCCTTGAAAGCTATTTGGTGGATTCCATGCGCAAGAGTGGGCTGAAGGCCTATACCTTTGTGACCAGTAAAAAACGCACCAAATTGTTCGACGCAATGGGGGGCATAGAGCTGGGTCGCTATGGCAAGCTAACTATAGATAGTGACAAATAGTCAAATAAGAATCTGAAATTGATGAGCGAATCACTAGATATTAGCGTAATCATTCCCGTTTATAATGCAGGGGATGCATTGCATTTCTGTCTCGATTCGCTTGTTGAACAAACTATTGGCACCAGCCGTTTTGAAGTGATTCTGGTCGATGATTGTTCGACCGATGTTTCAGGTGCTATTTGTGACGAGTATGCCCAACGCTATAGTTTTATTCATGTACTCCACCGTGAAGCTAATTCAGGTGGTCCGTGCGAACCGCGTAATGACGGTCTGCGTTTGGCACGGGGGAAGTACGTTCTGTTCGCTGATGCAGATGACTGGTTTGGCATAGAAGCACTTGAGCGTTTGTATAATCACGCTATCGAATGGGACAGTGAATATGTTCTTGGTCGTGTAGTGAAAGTGGAAAATGGTGAGGCGGTGCCGTGGATTGCTTTATTTAGAAAGAACACGGGCAACCTTATCAGATGGTAAGTCCGATTATGAAAAGCTTGTAGCTTATAAAAAGGCAATCTGTGAAGCCGTTTCTTACGACGACTATGCAGCCGACGATACCAACGATGTTTCTTATGGCGACCCCTGGCAATTAATTTATGTCTTCGATAACTATGAAAATACCAATGTGGTTTGCGAGGGTTATTCCAAGGCTTTTAAGTACTTGTGTGATCTTACGCAATTCCAGGACAGCAATATCGAAGCACATATTATGACGGGCATGATGCTTGGCGGTAAAGGTGAAGGCGGCCACATGTGGAATGAAGTCTACATGGACGACAAGCAGTATTATCTCGTCGATCTAACTAACTGCGATGAGAATACAATTGGCTATCCAGATAGGCTTTTCCTGGTAGGCAATGAGGATGGTCCTTCTTCTCACAATATTCAGCTATACGACGAAAACGGTAATCCTACTGGTCAATATCCGAGCCAAAAGTACGTATTCCCAGAGCTTACTTCTTCTGAAGGGTTCCCCCTGACGTATGTTTACGACATTGATGCCATGGAAACCTATAGTGACACTGAGCGCTTGCTTGCAACGAGCGACTATACTCCCGTGGCGTCTGAAGCGACGTATTCGGCATATTTTTCTGATGACTTGCATGTGAATACGGATGCGATGGACTGGGCACTTTACTACGTGCAAGGCGCCACCGCCACCATTACTCCTGGCATTACCGTTAAGCGCGACGATGAAGTCCTGCCTGATACCGCTTATACGATTACTTACAAGCGCAGCCTGGGCTTCAACGACGACGACCAGGAAAATTTCGAGCCCGCCACGGCTCCATTTGCTCCAGGTAGCTATTGCGCTTGGGTGCAGCTTACGGGCGAAGGGGCCCCTGCCGATCCGCTCGGACCTCTGTGGTTCAATGTGCAGGATGCCTATACCCTGGACTCGCAGTTCGTTGACATATACCTTGCAGAAGGCGCCGACTACCAATACAACCTCAACCCGATGAACTCCGATTATTTCGTGGTACCCATTAGTGAAATCGATACCGTGCTGAATTCGCTTGAAGTGCGCACGGGTGGCGAGCATAGCCAGGAAAACCCCCACGACGGGACCCCGCTTGATCCTGAAAACTATACGGTTGCCTATTACCCGGCAAAGATTGAAGCGGCCTATGGCGAAATCGAAGGAAGCCCCATTGATGGCGAAGCACTCGAAGGCATTCCAACAGCTCGCGGTGCTTACGTGATGGTCGTTGAAGGGAAAGCCCCTTATTACGGCAGACACGAAATCCTGCTTGATGTTCAGGACGAAATGGCAAAGGCCATAATCGAGCCCATTGACGACCAGTTTTATACAGGTGAAGTGATCAACCCAGAGCTTGTCGTGTCCTTTGATGGCCAGCCTTTGACCAAGGACGTAGACTATACAGTAAGCATTGAAAACAACATCGAACCAGGTGAAGCGACTGTCACCATTGCCGATGCGTATCCCATCAAGGATAACAAGGATCGCCAGATTCAGGTTCTTGACGAAGGGCGCTTC
>CAJOJB010000113.1 GCA_905234635.1 uncultured Eggerthellaceae bacterium
GTACTTTCGCTTCTTGCCAAGTGCCAGGCGATAACGTGGCCCTCTGCCCAGGCGATGAGCACGATAGCTTTTCTTCCAAGCCAGAGCCCATCCAGATGCACGACGTCAAAAATCTCTCCTGTCGCCAAGGATATAGGCCATATCTTCCACACCCAGGCATTCTTGCGCCAAAACGTGCTTCTGCTTGTCTTGAGCTCGGCAATGGAGTTTTTCGAGAAGAGCCACAAAAGAAACGATGTAAGGATCTTTGCGGAGTTGTCGATCCTGCGAACGCCAGAAGCTCCACAGGCAGGACAGCGCCATCTCTGCGTGCGCGCCGATGTCTTCCCGTTCTTCTTCATCCTTGTCTTGCAAGTGCTACATTTTGGGTTACTCACAACTCTATCCTGTTCCTCGGCAACTTTTTGCTTGAAAAAGCTTGCCTGAACAGGCATGTCAAGGCTAAATCGGACACACTTTTTGAAACACCTGCGAGTTGGCGCAAACGAACTTTTTGACGCTATTTTCTAATGCTGACCTGGTGCTAAAGGGCTAAAGCAGACACACTTTTTGAAACATAACCCTTCTTTTTCCTTAAGCACTTGCAAGCGCCATCCTCCGAGTCATTTCTTGATCTGCCCTGTCTACCAGCCAATCATTAATGACGGCTTTGCGACTAATGCCACGACGGTGCGCTTCATCGTCAAGAAGGTCAATGAGCCATGACGGCAATGAAACATTTACTTGACGCTGAGAGTCGTCGCGCATAGGTCCATGCTGAATAACAGGGTTTTCTAAATCAAAATGATCAAGAACGTCTTCGCCAGAATCGAAACGGCGCTCTAATTCCTCTGCTGATATTTCACTAGTTGTTGATTTCACGGTCATAATAGCTCCTCTCACGCCCTGTTGCTCTGCGTGCAGAAATAATTCTTATTGCCGCCCCCTCATTTGCATGAATAACAATCCAATACTCCCCTGCAATTCGGCCGATAGAAAGAAAACGAATTTCCTTCTTTCTTCTGCTAATGACAGTTACGACTTCACCTTCCCACAATTCTTGAATGTCTTCAAAATCTATTCCGTGTTTTACAAGGTTGCTCTTACTTTTCTTAATATCATATTCGAATTCCATCTCTCACCTTCTTTATACTACTATTTTAGTATTAAGTAAATACTGTTTCGGTGTTGTTTAAATATAATTCTTTATTATTTCTAGTATGCTCTTTATTCAAATTCTTTGAGAGGCGTTCATGGGACAGAGAAGACATCAATAGGGCCCATAACGGGCCCTTAAAGTGATATTAATTCATGTTAGATGGTACCGGGCTTACAGCTGCGCCTTCACCAATTTCCGTTGTTTGCCAGAATACAAAAAACTACTGGTTTTCAAGCATGCGCTGCTGTTCTTTGAGGTCTTTTAAGGACATGCCGCCAAAACCACCCAGGCCACCCATGCCGGGCATACCACCGCCACGCTTCTTCTTTTTCTTGCCCTTCTTGCCGCGTTTGCCTTTTGCGGGTTCTTCCAGAAGAGCTGGCATGTACTGCTTCATCTGCTTCTTGGTTTCGGCATATTGCTTCATCATGCGGTTCACGTCGGCCACGGTAACACCCGCACCGGCCGCTATGCGCGCACGACGGCTACCATTAAGAATGTCGGGCTTATTGCGCTCTTCTTCGGTCATGGAAAAGATAATGGTTTCCATGCGGTCGAGAGCCCTCGTATCCACCTGACCCTGCGAAAGCGCGCGGTCGCCACCAGGGAGCGCACTAATCAACTTGGAAATGCCACCCATGCCGCGGATTTGTTTATTAATCATAAGGAAGTCGTTCAGCGTAAGATTCGCGCGCATCATGCGCTCGGCTTCTTCTTCCTCGATTTCTTCGGCATGCAACTTGGCAGCCGACTCCACCAGGCTGACCACGTCGCCCATGCCCAAGATGCGCTTGGCCATACGGTCGGGATGGAATTCTTCGAGCGAATCGGGCTTTTCACCTGCGGAAATAAACTTGATGGGCTTGCCCGTAACTTCACGGATGGAAAGGGCGCCACCACCGCGGGCGTCGCCGTCCATCTTCGACATAATTACGCCGTCGAAGTCCACCCGTTCGGCAAAGGCGGCCGCCACGTTTACCACGTCTTGACCTGTCATGGCGTCGACCACCATAAGCACGGTTTCGGGCTGCACCGCGTCCTTGATGTTTTGGGCCTCTTCCATCATCTGGTCGTCCACATGCAAGCGGCCCGCCGTGTCGATAATGACCACGTCGCGCATAGTATCGATGGCGTCCTGCACGCCTTCCTTGGCGATCTTTACCGGGTCCTGCCCTTCACCACGATACACGCGCACGCCCATTTCGTCGCCGAGGGTTTGCAGCTGGTCAGCAGCAGCTGGGCGGTACACGTCGCAGGCTACGAGCAAGGGATTGTGATTCTGTTCGCGTAACAGATAGGCAAGCTTGGCAGCTGCCGTTGTTTTACCCGAACCCTGCAGGCCTACCAGCATAATGACATTGGGAATGCGGCTCGAAAACACCAGCTTGGAATCGGTTTCGCCCAGAAGAACGGTAAGTTCATCGAGCACGACCTTGACCACATTCTGGGCAGGTGTGAGCGATTCAAGCACTTCGGCTTCGAGGCAGCGCTCCTTCGTGCGCGCGATGAAATCCTTAACCACCTTAAAGTTAACGTCGGCTTCAAGCAGGGCCATGCGAATTTCGCGCATAGCATTATTGATGTCTTCTTCGGTGAGCTTGCCCTTGCCACGCAGGCCGCCAAAAATATTCTGTAAGCGCTCCGATAGGCTTTCAAGCATGTTATTCACCTGCCTCGGATGATTCGAATTGTTCTGCCGCCGGGGTTTCTTGTGCCGTGGCGGCGGCTAAAAAACAACGCCCGCGTTCCGCTTGCGCAAAATTTTTGCTGGCCAATTCGGAAA
>CAJOJB010000114.1:0-2910 GCA_905234635.1 uncultured Eggerthellaceae bacterium
TTGGAAGCACCGTGCCCTTATTGCTGCGATTGCTGTGCTTCCCAGATCATGCGTAAACCTTCAAGCGTGAGCTCTTGGTTTACTTCCGTGACCGTTTCGCAGAAAGGCTGCATGGCGCGCGAAAGACCGCCGGTGGCAATGACAGGCGTTTCGTATCCGAGCTGCTTCCACATGCGACGCACCAGTCCGTCAACGCGGTCAGCTTCGCCATAGACGATGCCAACCTGCATGGCTTCCACGGTGTTGGTACCCCAGGCACCCGCGGGGTCGGCCAGCTCCACTTCGGGGAGCAAGGCCGCGTTCGAAAACAGCGCCTTCATCGACGTTTCTACACCAGGGGCAATAACACCACCCCTGAAGCGTCCTTCAGTGTCGATAACTTCCATGTTGGTGGCCGTGCCAAAGTCCAGCACGATAACGGGGGCGCCATAGATGGTGCGGGCGGCAACCGCGTCGGCAATGCGGTCGGCGCCGATGGTGGTTGAAAGGTAGGCGCTCGCATCGAAAAGGTCGCCTGCGGTTTCGGTGTCGATACAGAGCACTTCCTGGTGCATCATTTCGGAACCGACTTTAATCCAAAGGCGGCGGAGCGCTGGTACAACGGTGGCAACCACGACGCCTGTAATGTCGTCCTTGGAAAAGCCAGCCAGCTGGAAGAGGCCACCCAAGCTTACGCGCAGCTCGTCGGCTGTTTCCTTCGCATTCGTTTCAATGCGCCACATATGCTGGAGTTCGGCACCTTCGTAAATACCCAAAACGGTGTGCGTGTTGCCTACGTCTACTGCAAGTAACATACGTCTAACAACCTTCCTAACCTGCGTAAAACGCCTTTGCTTTGCTATGATAATACCATGCAAAGCGCCGCACATACCCTGTGTGGGCATCGTCGCAAAAGAGCAACGTAGTTAGGAGCGCACATGTCCGAATATAACGCTCACATTTTGGTTGTCGACGACGAAAGTTCGATTACCGACTTTGTCAGTTACGCCCTTCAAAAAGAAGGCTTCACGGTCGACACCGCTGCCAATGGTGAAGACGCCCTGTCCATGGCAGCTCAGACGAATTTCGACCTGTTCATTTTGGACATCATGCTGCCCGGTATCGACGGCTATGAACTCTGCCGTCGCTTGCGCACGCAAACGACTGCGCCCGTGCTCTTCCTTTCGGCGCGCGATACCGAACTCGACAAAGTTGTGGGTTTGGAACTGGGCGCCGACGACTATTTGGCCAAGCCCTTTGGTCTGCGTGAACTGATTGCTCGTGTGCGTGCCCTGCTGCGCCGCGCCAATGGCCAGGTATCTGAAGCGGAAGTATATGAAGCGAGCGGCATTACCCTGTCCGAGGACGCCCATACCGCGACAGGTGAACATGGCGACATCGACCTTACACCGCGTGAATTTGAACTGATGGCAGCGCTTATGAAGCAAGCGGGCAAGGTGGTTTCGCGCGAAGACTTGCTGCGCGACGCCTGGGGTTGGGAATACCTGACCGAAACCAAGACGGTGGACACGCACATTAAGCGCCTGCGCGACAAAATTGAAGCGGCCGGTTACGACCCTGCCATCGTGGAAACGGTGCGCGGCTACGGTTATCGATTCCATAAGTAAAACGTTTCGGCCAAATGACATGAGGTCTGACTATTAAGCGGCTTTCGACATTTTTCACGCTCCTTGCTACGCTGCTTGCAGTGTTGGCCTGCGTGCTGTTTGTTGTCTTCGTTAATGTGTTTAACAATGGGACGTGGGCATCTTGGGGTTTGGCCTTGCTGCTTACCGCACTTATCGTGTTTGTTATTGCCCTGGTTATTTCGCTGTTCATTACCGATCCGCTGCGCAGTTTGCAAAAAAAGATTGCAGCCTACCGCGCGGGAAATACAAGCATCCCTTTTGAAGCCGACGGACGTCTGCACGAAGTCGACGTGCTCGTGGAAGACTTCAAAGACCTGTTGGATTCTTCGGCGGCCCAATGTGCCGACCTGGCGCGTCGCGAAACTCAGCAAATGCAATTTGTGGGCGACGTGGCCCATGAATTACGCACGCCCCTTACCGCCATTCGCGGCAACGCTGAACTCTTGAAAGACCCCGACATGCCGCAAGAGATGCGCGAAAAATTCTGCGACACCATTATGGGCGAAGCGGAACGACTGTCGCGACTGACCAACGACCTGCTCTCCCTTCAGCACATTGAAGGCGACAAGGCCGTGCTCGACATGAAACGTCTGAACTTAAAGGACGTGGTGACTGAAGCTCTTGATGCTCTCACCCCTGTTTTGGAAGCGGTCGACGCACAGGTGGAAATAACGGGCGAAGCTCCCGATGTGTTGGGCAATGAAGATCGCCTGCAGGAAGTGGTGTCGAATTTGGTGGACAACGCTTCGCACTTTATCGACCCAGGTGGACACATCAAAGTGGAGCTCTATGGCATTTCGGGTAATTCAGTTATTGCGGTTAAGGATGACGGCCCCGGTTTTGGCGACGTGGACCCTGCCATGCTGTTCGAGCGTTTCTTCCGCACTGACTTTTCGCGCGCACGCAACACCGGTGGCAGTGGCCTTGGCTTGGCCATCGTAAAGTCTATCGTGGAAGCGCACGACGGAACGGTGGAAGCCTATAACCTGCCCGAAGGCGGGGCGTGCTTTATCGTGGCAATTCCTTCTGTTGTTTAGCCTAAAGCTTTCCAGTCCTCAGGCGAATACTTTGAAGCTTATCTTGCTCCGGGGGAGTAGTTGGCGCGTGACGCTGGTGTAAAAGCGGCAGAACGCGTGGCAAAGCCACCAGCAAGGTGCGAAAACGGCACCTGGTTAGTCTTAATATTCCCAGTTCAAATGGCGTAAATTGACCAAAAAAATTGCTGAATACATCATAATGAGCATGGATGCTCTGAAATGCCCTTCGTGCGGGGCGAAAATGA
>CAJOJB010000114.1:2987-4886 GCA_905234635.1 uncultured Eggerthellaceae bacterium
AAGATGTTCCTGGGGTGGCTCCTGTCGAAAAAGACGCAGGCCGAAATGCCGGGAGGGGGAAGAAGCTTCAGGAGGATGGCAGAGAGGTTCTGGGGCCTTGGGCACTGCCGCCGCTTGTTGACGAAATCCACCCCGTTGTCTTCATCGATGTCATATACATCGCCAAAAGCTAGTTGTAGGTTCCGCTGTTCTAACGAACGGCGGAATCTTTTTATATCTGGCCGTTTACCAGTTTTTCGCGGGCTTCCAGCATGGCCGCGAGGTCTTCTTCGCTCACCGTGGGGAACTTCGGCTTGCAGTCCTTAAGCACCTTCACGATGGCTTCGCTTATGAGCCAGCGAGCGAACCATTTTTGGTCGGCGGGAATAACATACCAGGGCGCTTCAGGCGTACTGGTTGCCGCGATGGCCTTTTCATGGGCTTGAGCATATTCGTCCCAGATGGCGCGGTTGTCTAGGTCGCCCAGCGAAAACTTCCAATTCTTTTTCGGCTCGTCGATGCGTGAAATCATGCGCTTGGTCTGTTCTCCCATGCTCAAGTTAAGGAAGATCTTAATCATGCGATAGCCGTTTTCATACAGGTAGGCCTCGAAGTCGCGAATCTGGCGGTAACGCGCATCGAAGAAAGCCTTGTCGCTGCCCTTGAAGAAACGGTCGGGCATGGAATAGCCACCGCGCATGTTCTTCGCGCGAACCACCATGACATCTTCGTAGTGCGAGCGGTTGAAGATGCCAATCATGCCGCGTTCGGGCAGGCTTTGCACTACGCGCCACAGGTAGTCGTGCGCCAGTTCTGTTTTGGTAGGTGCTTTGAAATTGGCTACCGAAATGCCTTGCGGGTTAACCCCCGTTAAGACATGTTTGATGGCGGAATCTTTGCCGCCTGCGTCCATGGCTTGAATGGCAATAATGACACCTTCGCGTTTTTCGGCGTAGAGCTTTTCTTGAAGTTCTGCAATCAGCTGGGTGTTGGCCGCCATCTTCTTGAGGTATTCCTTTTTCAGGCTTTTATCCATCTTGGCGGAAGTGGGGCACTTTGCCAGAACAAACCTCTTCGAACCATCAACACGGCAATCGTCAAGTTTCATTGCGTCTCCTTTTCGCGAACTCCTTCGTATTATAGCCTTTGCAATACTGTGTGCAGCTATTTGGAAGCAGCATAGTTGTTGTTACGCTTTAGTATTACCGCAAAAGACACTATTAAGCTAATATCGTAGTCATGCAATTAGTTTCACATAGTGCAGAAGAAACGAAGCGGCTGGGGGCGGCACTTGCGGCGTGCCTGCAGCCGGGCGATGTGGTGGTGCTTAACGGCGACTTGGGTGCAGGCAAGACGCAGTTTGTTCAAGGGGTGGCAGAAGCCCTGGGTGTAACAGGTGAAGTAACAAGCCCAACCTTTAATATCCTGCTCACTTACGACTGCAGCGGTTCAGGACTCGAAGCTTCTGTGCTGCGGCTTAACCACTTTGATTTATATCGTTTGGAAAGCGCTGAAGATCTGGACGACATTGGCTATTGGGACGTGCTGGAAGATGGCGGAGTTGCCTTTATAGAATGGGGCGACAAGTTTCCTAACGAAATGCCTGACGACTATTTGGAAGTTGCCATTATTTCAGGTACCGACGGCGTGCGCAGTATCAAAGCACAGCCCCATAGTACACGCGCTCAGGAGCTGTGCGCTTGCTGGGGGCAGGTCGCAGAGGAGCGCGCATGATGCAATACGTGCTTGCCTTTGACACTGCAAACGAAGTTATTTCGATTGCGCTTGGCGTGCTACACGCAGAAACGCGGACCGTTGAATTGGTGGCGCACCGCCAAGTGGCAGCCCACCGAGCATCTAACACGCAGCTATTACCCAATATAGACGAGCTGCTTACTGAACAGGAAATAAGCCGTGACC
>CAJOJB010000114.1:4957-7017 GCA_905234635.1 uncultured Eggerthellaceae bacterium
TCGGCGCTTGAAGTGCCGCTCGTGGGGGTTTCGACCCTCGACGCCCTTGCATGGGAGTTGCAGGAGGTGGGCGTGCGCGGTCAGGTGCTGGTAGTGGCAGATGCCATGCGCAAGGAAGTGTACCCGCAGGTCTACAACATTACGGATACCGCCATTGGGCGCAGCTCTGTCGACACAGTGCTTGCGGCCGCCACCTTTGAAGGCGCACAGGAAGGCAGCTACGAACTGGTAGCGGGCGACGCTCTTGCGAAGTACGCCGACCTATTTGCCGCCCTTGGCCCCCTTGCGCCTGAAGGCCAGTGGCGTGTGCACGGATCCGGTTTGCTGGCGACCCTGCAAAACGCGTGGCAAGCAGGCGACTGCGACCCCTTCGACGCGAAGCGCCATGATCCCGCAATCTTGCTTCCAGTCTACACACGCCTTTCCGACGCTGAAGAACACGAAAGGGAAAAGCTTGCGGATGCAGCACCGCGTGACTTACGTACGGGCGTGGATGAACCTACGATTCGGTTTCGCCCCTTGGCGGCCGCCGACGTGGACCAGGTCGTGGCCCTGGAAGCTATGTGCATGGGAAGCGATGCATGGAATGCAGCACAGTTTGCCGACGAGCTTCCGCGTAAGGACCGTACATGGTGGGCAGCGCACGACAAGCACGGTGCGCTTATCGCCTACGCGGGTGGCCAGGTGTTGGACGGGCAACTGCAAATCTTTAAGGTGGCATGCGCGCCGGAAGCGCGTCGTGCAGGTATCGCACGCGAACTGGTGACGCGCCTTGCGGAAGACGCGCGCAACTTGGGCGCAGCGGAAATCACGCTCGAAGTTCGGGCTGCCAACGAAGGCGCTCAGGCATTTTATGAAGCCCTTGGCTTGGATTCTATAGGCGAGCGCCCGGGCTATTATTCCGACGGCGAAGACGCCACTATCATGCAAGGCCCCCTGCCCGCCGCAACGGCAGACGTCGCGGGCATGGAAATAATATCTACCAACGAAAAGCCCGCGGGCTCTTCAGCTACTTACGGCAAGCCGCTCATCTTGGCCATTGAAACTTCGTGTGACGAAACGGCGGCAGCGCTCATCGACGGTACGGGTGCTATTCTTTCCGACGCCATTGCGTCCCAGATCGACTTCCACGCGCGTTTCGGCGGCGTGGTCCCAGAAATTGCAAGCCGCAAGCATATCGAAGCTATCTGCGGCGTAACCCAAGTCTGCCTCGAGCACGCTGTCTCAAAAGGGGACGGAGTAAAAATGAGACAAAGTGGGAAAAATCCTCCGACCCCATTTTCTGGGAAAAATCCTCCGACCCCATTTTCCCAGCGCGTTTCATATGGGGACGGAGGTGAAATGGGACAAGGCAAGCTGGAACAGGCCGTGCGTTATCGCGACCTGGATGCCATTGCTTGTACCTATGCGCCTGGCTTGGTGGGTGCGCTCGTGGTGGGCGTGGCCTTTGCCAAGGGCGCGGCGTGGGGCGCTAACATCCCGTATATCCAGGTCAACCACTTGGAAGGCCACCTCTATGCCAACAAGCTGGCCACCCCCGACATCCAGCCACCCATGGTGGTATCGCTCGTGAGCGGTGGGCATACTATGCTCGTGCACGTGCGCGATTGGGGCGTTTACGAAGTGCTTGGTTCAACCATTGACGACGCGGTTGGCGAAGCCTTCGACAAAGTGGCAAAGGCGCTTGGTCTGGGCTACCCTGGAGGTCCCATCATTTCGCGTTACGCCGCTCAGGGTAACCCGCAAGCCATCGATTTCCCGCGCGCCATGCTGCACAGCCACGACCTGCGCTTTAGTCTTTCGGGCTTAAAGACCGCCGTGGTTACCTATATTGCCCAGCAGCAGGAATTGGGTCAAGAGCTCAACATTCCCGACATTGCAGCCAGCTTCCAGGCAGCCGTCATCGACGTGCAAGTGGCAAAAGCCAAGACTGCCCTTGAAGAAACAGGTGCCAAGGAATTCTGCTTGGGTGGGGGCGTGGCAGCTAACCCGGCCCTGCGTGCCGCCTACGAAACGCTGTGCGCCGAAATGAACGTCCGCCTCACCCTGCCGCCGCTTTC
>CAJOJB010000115.1 GCA_905234635.1 uncultured Eggerthellaceae bacterium
CAGTCTGTAGCCCTTCTCCATGGAAATGTCATATCCCAGCTCGATCAGCGAGAGGACGTTGCTCTTGACCGACCTGCGGTCGCACTCCATCCCGTAATCTGTCTTCAGCAGACGAATGATCTCCTGTTGTGTCAGACGATGCTCGCTGTCAGAGTATTCTTTCAAAATATCCAGGATCAGCATATTGAGCATCTTTTTGTTTCCTGTTGCGTACATGGCACACCTCCTGCTGCTTTGCCCATCCATTATAGCTGAGGAAGCAGGAGTGCGCCAGAGGGAATGTGCATGTTTTTGAACCATCACCCGGCAAAGCCTATGCCTGATGAATGGTGCAGCTCTGTGTGCCACCGATCAACACCAAGGAAGTCTTCTGCATAGAGCGTCGTGAACTGTTCCGCACTTCTAACCGCCGTATCGCACCGAAGAAGCCTGCCTGCCTGATTCATTCGGGCCTGTTCATAGAGATTGCGGACAAATCTGCCGTTTCCGAAGTCTCGTGTCAAAGCCGCACGGCGGAACATGGGCAATACCGTTTCACGGACATCCGCTGCCAGCGTAACCTGACCGGCTTTTGCCGTCCATTCCAGAAGCTGGTACAGTTCCTCCGCAGAGTAATCATGAAATGAAACATGGAATGCGATCCTGCTCCGCAGTCCTGGGTTTCGGGACAAAAACTTGTCCATTTTATCGGGATATCCCGCAAAGATGACAATGACATCCTCCCGGTGGTTTTCCATTTCCTGCACAATTGTGCTGATTGCCTCGTCGCCGTATTCGCCCTCCATACCGTCAAGCAGGGAATATTCGGTGTGATTGTGTAAATGAACAAATGCCATATGATGTGCCTTTCCGTAATGCGTATGCTCTGCATGCTGTGGTTTTGGGGCGTTTGAGCATGGTTGGTTGTACGCAGTCCACTATACCAGCGAAGCGCGTGAAATAGTGTGCGGAATCGGTGAACTTTTGGTGATTCGAAAAGCCTAAGCCCTAGCGTTCAACACGCACGCCCGTGGCGCGAAAGGTGCCCATATTGGTAGAAGCGGTTGCGGAAAGGTGGTCTCCTTCAACCTGGCCTTCAATGGTGTAGGTAATACGCTTTAACAACACACGCACTTTGCCTGAAACACTAAAAGTATCATTTGGCCCAAGAGTCCCCTGAGCCTTAACTGCTCCCAAAATAGGTGCATCGAGTGAAAGCTGCACGGTGTTCGCGTGGCTAGCAATATGCGCCGTACCCTTATAGGTCTTGCCGCCTGCCTGAGCAGACAACGCGTATGTGCCATCAACGCCCAACTTAGTTTTCGCCTTCTGGTATATAGATGGCACAGTTCATAGGGGTTTCGTAGACCTCTACCTGCGACACGCGGAAGCCCTGGGCGGCGAGGCGCTCGGCGAAATAACGCGCGAAGTTTTCCGACGTAGTGCGGAATGGCACGGTATACAGACGGAAGGTTTCCTGTTCAAGGCATGCGAGTGTTTCGGGTGCAAGGCTCCCCTCTTCCACAATAAACATGTGGTCCATTTCTTCTGTGAGGGCACGGACCGCGCGCTTAAAGTCGGCGAAGTCGATGACCATGTCCTTGTTTTGGCCTTCCGTTTGCAACTGGTCGGCCGCAATATAGGCCACCACGCGCCAGCGGTGCCCGTGTAGGTTTTCACACTTGCCGTCGTAGTCGGTAAGGAAATGAGCGCTGTCAAAGCTGCTTTCGGTTTTCAGTTGATACATGGCCCGCTCCTGTTCTCAACGTGTTTATTCAGCGCCATTATAGCGATGCAATGCCTGCTTTAAATCGTGAATAGAATACAGACTTCCGAAGGCACACACCACCCCGTCTTCGCCCGCAAGCTCAAATGCCTGGGCAACGGCGTCTTCAAAACTGCTTGCCACCTGCACGCGCGCGTCCCCATCAAGCGCCAAGACGGAAGCCGCAAGTTCTTCGGCAGCCAGGGCACGCGGGTTCGGTGGCGTTACGCACACGAAGGCGGCCCCCAAGTCGACCACAGCTTCCAACATGCCACCAAAGTCCTTGTCGGCAAGGATGCCCGCAATGAAGACTGGCTTGCTTTCGGGTAACACGTCACGCAGAGTTTCTGCGAGCACGGCCGCGCCCTGGGGGTTATGCCCGCCATCCACAATAACGAGGGGCTTTCGCTGCATAACTTCAAAACGCCCCGGCCACTGCGCCAGACGGATGCCGCTGGCAAGCGCGTCTTCGCTTATGTTCCAACCACGCTGCTGAAGCACGCGCAGAACTTCTATGGCCACGGCAGCATTTGCCGGCTGATAACTTGCCAGCAGCTGAGTTTCAAAGGTTTCGCCCTTATAGGTAAAAGACCTGGTGGGAAGCGCTTCTGAAGCATCTTCGCTTAAATCAATACGTACCGCTTCCTGCTCTAACTTGTTCAGGTCTGCCACTACCAAAGGAGCACCTGTGCGTTCGCATGCCTGCCTAATTGCAGCAAGGGCGTCTTCATCCTGCGGCCAAGACACCACGCTCGTACCTGGCTTGATAATCGCTGCTTTTTCAGCGGCAATCTTGGCCGTGGTGTCGCCCAAAAGGTCGGTATGGTCCAGGCCAATGCGCACGATTACGCAGCATTCAGGCGCCGCGATAATATTGGTGGAATCCAGACGACCACCCAGGCCAACCTCCACCACGCAAATGTCGCATTCGCACTGGGCAAAATAGACGAGCATGACTGCGGTCATCATTTCAAATTCGGTCGGATGATTTTCAGGGCCTTCTGCCGCCATGGCTTCGGCTACGTCGCGCACCTGCAGGGTAACCTGAGTAAGCACATCAAGGGGAATGTTTTCGCCATTCACCCGAATGCGCTCTTCGAAGGTTTCAATATAGGGGCTCGTAAACAGGCCGACCTTGTAGCCCGCCTGGCGCA
>CAJOJB010000116.1 GCA_905234635.1 uncultured Eggerthellaceae bacterium
CTCGAGCTTTGAACTGGCCGAAAAGCGCATGAGCTGCGACACCATTAACTTTGGTGGCAGTTCGACTTCAGCGGTTAAGGGCGAAAGCCTGGTCGACACCATGGAAACCCTGAACAGCTATAAGATTGACCTCGTGGTTATTCGCGACAAGCATGCGGGTGCCCCCCAACTGGTCGCCCAGCATACATCGGCCCATGTGGTGGACGCGGGCGACGGCAAGCATCAGCATCCCACACAGGCCTTGCTTGACCTGTATTCCATCTGGCAAGAAAAGGGGAGCTTCGATGGACTGAATGTGGCCATCGTGGGCGATATTTTGCATTCACGCGTGTGCGGTTCTTTGGTGCCCGCGCTCAAGATTATGGGCGCGAAGGTAACCCTGGTGGCGCCGCAAACCTTGCTGCCCGCGCGCCCCGACGTCCTCGGCGCCGACTACGTTTCAAGCAACCTGGACGAAGTGCTGCCTGAAATGGACGTTATGTACATGCTGCGTGTGCAGCGCGAACGCCTCGAGGAAGCACCCTTCCCGAGCGAACGCGAATACCATATGCTCTTTGGCTTAACCCAGGCGCGCGAAGCCCTCATGAAACCGGATGCGCTTATCTGCCATCCGGGCCCCATTAATCGCGGCGTTGAACTCGACTCATTCATGGCCGACCATCCCACGCGTTCGGTCATCCTAGACCAGGTGTACGCGGGCATTTGTACGCGTATGTCGGTTCTCTATTGGCTTCTTGGAGGAAATGAAAATGGCACTGCTTCTTAAAAATGTTCAGGCGGTCGACCCGCAGCTTTCTCTGAATCAATTCTGCGACATTGTCGTGCGTGACGGCAAAATTGTCGAAGTGGGGCAGGACCTTTCTATCGAAAAGGGCGAAACCCGCGACATGGCAGGTAAGTATTGCATCCCTGGTTTGGTGGACATGCACGTGCACCTGCGCGACCCCGGCCAAGAACATAAGGGCGACATCGCGAGCGAAACGCGTGCGGCGGCCAAAGGTGGCTTTACGGCTGTGTGTTGCATGCCCAACACCAAGCCTACCATCGACAATGCCGACGTAGTTGAATATGTGCTCAAGCGCGCTGCTGAAGTGGGGAAGTGCCGCGTCCACGTGGCGGGTGCCTGCACCAAAGGCCTCCAGGGCATTGAGCTTTCCGAAATGGGCGACATGCGCGCCCATGGTGCGGTGGCCTTCACCGACGACGGGCGCGGCGTGCAAGACTCGGGTATGATGCGTCGTGTGATGGACTACGCGCGCCAGTTTGGTTGTGCGGTTATGAGCCACTGCCAGGACGAAGGTTTGGTGGGCAAGGGCCAGGTTAACGAAGGCGTGGTTTCCACACGTCTTGGCATGGCCGGCTGGCCCGCTGAAGGCGAAGAGCTGCAGATTCAACGTGACATTGCACTTTCACGCCTGACGGGCACCGCCTTGCACATCCAACACATTAGTACGCGCCGCGGGCTCGACCTGGTGCGCGCTGCCAAGGCGGAAGGCCTGCGCGTGACCTGCGAAGTAACGCCGCAGCACCTGTTCTTAAACGAAGATGTTATCGGCGCGGACTACAACACGAATTTCAAGGTAAACCCGCCGCTGCGCACCCAGGACGACAACGAAGCGCTCATCGAAGGCGTTATCGACGGCACCATCGACTGCATTGTGACCGACCATGCGCCCCATGCTCCCTGGGAAAAGGATTGCGAATTTGAAGAGGCGCCCTTTGGCATGATTGGTCTGGAAACGTCGCTTGCACTTATCTGGACTCAATTGGTTGAACCGGGTGTTATCCACTTGAACCGCATGATTGAGCTGATGGCTATTAACCCGCGCTGCATCTTGGGCGTCGAAAAGATCAGCTTCGTCGAAGGAAGCACGGCCGACTTCACCATCTTCGATCCCGAAGCGAAGTGGACGGTCGACGCGGATTGCTTTGCCAGTAAGTCGCTTAATTCACCCTTCATGGGTGCCGAACTGACAGGACGCGTAACCGACGTGTACCTGGACGGCTATGCCACCTTGCAAGACGGTGAAATTGTTGAATAGTATTCGAAAGGGGGTTGCACATGGAAAGAACGGGATTAATTGAAGAAGCGGCACAGATTGTTTCGAATGAACAAGCTGCCGAAAGGCTTTTCTTTATTGAATTGCGCAGCCCTCAGATTGCTCATGCCATAAAGCCAGGGCAATTTGTTCATATGCAAATCCCCGGCATGCCCGACAAGATTTTGCGCCGACCGTTTTCGGTGTATAAGGCCGACCGTACCAGTGGCGTGCTGACCATTTTGTACCAGGTCGTGGGTACCGGAACCGAACATTTAAGTAGCCTTGAAGCAGGCCAGACGTGCAGCCTTATTGGCCCGGTGGGTAACACCTGGGCGCCACCTGCGGGTGCGCGCTGCCTTCTGGTGGCTGGCGGCGTGGGCGCAGCTCCCTTGTTCATGCTTGCCGAAGAACTTGCCCAGGCGGCACAAGGCTTGCAGGTGGTTTTGGGCGCGCAAACCAAGGATGCCCACGTTACGCTTGCAAGCTACGAAGCCCTGCCGAACACCACGATTGCGGTAGCAACTGACGACGGCAGTTTCGGCCACGCGGGCTTTTGCACCCAGCCAGCCCAGGACGCTATTATGTCGGGCAAGTTCGACTACGTGGCAGTATGCGGTCCCGAGCCTCTTATCAAGATAGTTGCTGGCATGGCGCAAGAAGCGGGTCTTCCCTGCGAAGTTTCGCTTGAGCGCCGCATGGCTTGTGGCGTGGGCGCATGCCTTTCGTGCGTGGTGGACACCACGGCGGGTAAGAAGCGCTGCTGTGTTGACGGGCCCATTTTCCAAGCAGCGGAGGTGGTATGGTAATGGCTGGCACAAACATGGCCGTGAATCTGGGCGGCCTGCAGATG
>CAJOJB010000117.1 GCA_905234635.1 uncultured Eggerthellaceae bacterium
CTCTGCACAGGCCGCCAGCGCTGCGCATTCCATTTCGACCACCCCGCAGCCTTCCTTTTTTCTGTATTCAACCTTTTCTTTCGTTTCACGGAAGAATCCGTCTGTTGACCAGGTTATTACCTCAATGTACTGCAGATTGTGTTCTGTTAATGCCTTTTCAATGGCAGAACGCGCCTTTTCCGAAATCTCAACGAAGCGCCCTGGAGGCAGATAATGATACGATGTTCCTTCGTCCCTAAGAGCTTTATATGGAACCAGAAATGTTTATGGCGATGCCGATTATCTGATCTCGACAGCAGCGTTACCGTATAAAATTGTAAAAAGACGCATCGGTCGGGTCATAGGTAACTAAGGCATGACAAAGAAGGCCTAATAGGAAAACTAAAAAGGGGAGCGAACATGGATGAAACCACCACCTTTGAAGGCGAGGCCGCAGTACAAAACGGCGTGAAGCGCATGATTTTCGCGGTCGTCGCCATTGTCCTTGAAATTGCCTTCCTTGTATTTGTTTACCTCTACTTCGCCGAACACGCGGAATGGTTTGCCATCGGCACCCGTATTCTGGGCACCTTGCTGGTGCTCGTCATTTATAACGGCAATAAGCCTTCGGCCATGAAAATGACCTGGATTATTGTCATCATGGCGCTCCCCGTCTTCGGCATCGTTTTCTACTTACTTACTTCTTCCAACGTGCACCTTTCCAAGATGAAGAAAAGCTACAAGAAGGTCGACGATGAACTGTTCCCGCTTCTTCCTAACGACGATGACGAAATCGCTCGCCTAGCCAGGCAAGACCAGCGCGCGGCGAACATCGCACGTTATGTCAGCGACGTGTCGCACTATCCGCTCTATGACAATACGCTTATTACCTACTACGACGACGCAGCCACGGGCCTCGAAGCCCAAAAGGAAGACCTACGCCAGGCCAAAGACTTCATCTTTATGGAATATCACGCGATTCAAGATGCCGAAAGCTGGCATGGTATCCAGGACATTCTGGTTGACCGCGTCAAGGCGGGTGTCGAGGTGCGCGTGTTCTACGACGACATGGGCTCCATCAGCTTCGTGAACACCGACTTTGTCGAACGCCTGGAAGCGCTCGGCATTAAAGCGCGCGTGTTTAACCCCTTCGTCCCCTTACTTAACCTGTTTCTGAACAATCGCGACCACCGCAAGATTACCGTTATTGACGGGCGCGTGGGTTATACCGGCGGCTACAATTTGGCCAACGAATACTTCCATATTACCGAGCCGTTTGGTTATTGGAAGGACACGGGTGTGCGCCTGGAAGGGGAGGCGGTCAAGAACCTGACAGTTGCCTTCCTTGAAATGTGGAACGCGATTAACGACAAAGACGTCGACGACGTGGATTACCGCCGTTACCTGCCTGATGTTCCGACGCCGCCCTTTGTCCAGGGCTACGTTATGCCCTACGCGGACAGCCCGCTCGACGACGAAGCTGTGGGCGAAGACGTCTATATTTCAATCGCGGAATATGCGAAGAGCTACGCATGGTTTGTAACGCCCTACCTTATTATTACCGACGAAATGAACCGTGCATTCGGCATGGCGGCGAAGCGTGGGGTGGACGTGCGCATTATTACGCCAGGCATCCCCGACAAGAAGCTGGTTTATTCCATCACGCAGTCGCACTACCAGGGGCTTGTCAGAAATGGCGTGCGTATTTTTGAATACACTCCCGGTTTCTGCCACGCCAAAATGAGTATTACCGACGACATCCTAGCAGCCTGCGGCACCATTAACTTGGATTACCGCAGCCTGTATCACCATTTCGAAAATGGCTGCCTTTACTACGACTGCGACGCGGTAGGCGCCACCAAGCGCGATTTCGAGGCCATGTTTGCAGAAAGCAAGGAAGTGACCAAGGACTACTCAAAGCCTGGTGCGGGTATGCGTCTGCGTATGTTAATAATGCGCTTAGCGGCACCCTTGCTTTAGTGAACAATGCACCCATAAATCAACATTCGCAGCGCGAATAGCTGGAGCCACGAATAGCTGGCGGCCAAAATACCCGACCCCATAAATCAACATTTGCGACGCGATTGTTCATTGATGTGCGCACGCCAGCGTCCTACCCTTATAGGGATGAAAAAAGGGAAGGGGTCGCTGTGGCCAAAGTACTGAATCGTCGTAATTTCTTAGCGCTGAGTAGCATAGGCGCACTGTCGTGCCTGCCTCTGCTGAGCGCCTGTTCAAGTAATGCTTCATTTAGCGGTACATCGTCCGCGGATAGCTCCGATGCAAGCGGAAGTGCCGCCGCCGACGCCGCCCGCAGCATAAAGGTTGGCACGCTTCCTACCGAAGACCTGTTGCCGTATTGGGCGGCCGCCGAAGAAGGCCTGTTCGATGAGCATGGCCTGAACGTGGAAGTGGTTCCTTTCCAGGCTGCTACCGAACTTATCGCGGGTGTTTCCTCGGGCGAAGTCGACCTGGCCATGACCGACATCATGGTCACCGCCAGCATGGTTGCCAGCGGCACCGACGTATCCATGAAGTGGGTTACGCTGGGTGCCACGCCCGACCAGGGCCGTTTCGGCATTATGTCGGGCCCCAACAGCAGCGTAAAATCAATCGACAAGCTGGCTGGCGTGCCCATTGGCGTGGGCAGCAATACCATCCTCGAATACGTGATGGACAAGCTGATGGAAGCTGCCGGTATTCCCGAAGACCAGATTGTGGTTGAAGAACTGCAGAAGCTCCCCGTGCGCTTCCAGGCCATGATGGCAAACGAAGTGCAGGCGGCGGCGCTGCCTGGCAGCTTGCTGGCGCTGGGTGAAGCCCAGGGTTGTACGCTTATCGCCGACGACACCCAGGGCGAAAACCTGTCACAGTCG
>CAJOJB010000118.1 GCA_905234635.1 uncultured Eggerthellaceae bacterium
TATTCTTCCTGTTTCGCCTCTATAACTGCACTTCGACATATACGCGCAATTTGCGGCCAGCCGAAAAGCGAAATGACAATCACGACCGTCCATATGGTGCGCGACTCTTTGAAAATCTGCATGATAACAATGGCTGCCAGCACGAAGGGAATGGCAAAGAAGATGTCGGTGACACGCGAAAGTAGCGAGTCTGCCCAGCCGCCGCGGTAACCCGCAATCGAGCCCATAATAACGCCAATGGTGACGGAAAGCAGCATCGAAAGCACGCCTACGGAAACCGATGCACGGGCCCCGTAAATGGTGCGTGCATAAATGTCGCAACCTTGCTTGTCGAAACCAAAGGGATGCCCAGGCCCTGGCGCTTCAAGCGAATGCTTTAGAACGCAATAGCGCGGGTCCGCCGACGTAAAAAGCTGAGGGAACAGAGCCATAAGCAAAGCAAGCAAAATGAGGGCAGCGGAAATCCAAAAAATGGGACGACGGCGCAATTGTCGCCACGCTTCGCCAAATAGGGACGCTGGGGGGCGGTCGTCAGGCACCGCGTCAACAGCGCCAAGACCTGTTTCGTCAATATCGGAAAAGCTATGCTCTTGCCCAGGATATATCGTGTCTTTACTCATATCTAATCCTTGGGTCTAAGGCCGCATAGAGCAAGTCGACAATAAGCGAAGTAAAAATATAGACGAGCACAAGGATGGTGGTAAACGAAACCACCGTCGCCGCTTCACCTTGGAAAATAGCCTTGTACATGGTGCCGCCAACACCTGGAATATTGAAAATGCCTTCGGTGACGATTGCACCACCCATGAGCGCGCCAAGGTCGGCACCGATAAAGGTGATAACGGGAATCAAGGAATTGCGCAGGATATGACGTACAACCACTTTAGGGCGGCTTAAGCCCTTCGCCGTGGCGGTACGCACGTAATCCGCCGTCGCATTTTCCGCAACTTCGGTACGCGTCAAACGCAGAATATAGGCAAAGGAAACAGCCCCCAATACAATTGCCGGCATGAGCATGGACTTAAAGGACATATTCTGGTCAACCGTCACAGGAAGCCAGCCCAACTTCACCCCTATGATGAATTGCAAAAGGAAACCTATGACAAAGACCGGGATGGCAATCAGAAAGAGCGAAAGCACAAGGACCGTTGAATCGAAAATGCCACCGCGGCGCAGCCCTGCAAAAACGCCGAAAAGAATGCCAAACACAGATTCGAAAACAATAGCCATCAGGGCTAATTTAAGCGTCCATGGGAAGGCATCGGCCATAACCTCTACAACCGGGCGGCCCGAAAAAGTCATGCCAAAGTCAAAGGTAAAAATACCTTTGAGGTAATAGAGGTACTGGATTATGAGCGGCTGGTCGAGGTGGTATTCCCTCTCGATAGCCGCACGCACGGCAGGCGGCAAACCCTTGTCGCCGCCAAGAGCAGCGATAGGGTCCCCCGGCAGGGCGTAGACCATGGCAAAAATAAGAAAAGTCGCCCCGAAAAACACGGGGATCAACTGGAGTAATCTACGTCCTACATACCGTTTCACTTAAGTACCTGACGTTCAACACACTAACAACTACTAACCATTATAAACAGTGAGGGGCAGTTCAAAAAGAACCACCCCACACTTTTTAGTTCAAAGCCTCAGAAGTTTGCTGTTACTTCTTGACAATGTCCTGATAGACAGGAACCGTCTTCCAGTTCACAACCACATTGTCGACATGTTCTGAATAACCACCAAGAGCATTCTGGCCCCACAGCGGAATAGAAGGAAGGTCCCTCATAAGGATTTCCTGAGCCTTAGCATAGCCTTCGGTGCGAGCCGCTTCATCCTGCTGGCTGCGTGCTTCAAGGAGCACTTTTTCGAATTCGGGATTGTTATAGCGTGAGTCGTTTGCACCAGCGTTGAGGCGGTAGATTGGGCCCATGAAGTTGTAAGCTGAAGGATAGTCGGCCTGCCAACCACCACGCAGGGCTGACTTCATCGTGCCGTTGGTAGCGTCGTTGCGCAATTCAGAGAACTGAGCATAGGCTTCGGGCTCGGCGCTAATTTCAAGCGTCTGACCAACTTGGTTCAGCACAGCTTCAACCCATTCTTTATGGGCGCTTGAGTCAGCATTGTAAGCAATCTTAAAGGTGGAGTCGCCCCAGTCAGAAATGGCATTTGCCTGTGCCCACAGTTCCTTGGCCTTTTCGGGGTTGTACTGCAGAACTTCATTGCCTGCAATGGAGTCCGAATGGCCAGGAATTACCGCAGCAACAAAGTCCGTTGCAGGGGTACGCGTGCCGTTGAAGAGGGTGTCGCAGATTTCCTGGCGGTCGAATGCCATGGAAATGGCCTGGCGGCGCAGGCGGCCTTCTTCGTCGTCGGCAAAGTGTTCAAGATAATAAGGAATCGTGAAGAACTGGTACACGGCGCCGTCCTGGTTGATGGCGCGCTCGCCCAGGTCGTCCTTGAAGGTTGATATAGCATCAGCCGGAATCGAATCAAGCACGTCCAAGTTGCCAGCGAGCAAGTCGTTGTAGGCAGCCGAGTCGTCGGTGTACATCTTAAAGGTGAGACCTGCGTTCTTTGCAGGGATGTCACCGTCATATTCGGGGTTGGGAACGAGTTCGATCTTTTCGTTGTGGTCCCAGGTCTGCAGAACATATGGGCCGTTAGAAACAGGCTTCGTGCCCTGCGCTTCCAGCGCTTCTGGGGAATCGAGCGAACCAGTTGGCAGCGGATAGAAGGCGCTATAGCCAAGCTGCTTGTCAAATTCCGGGTCGGGTTCAATAAGGGTGACATTGAATTCAGTGTCGGAAACAACT
>CAJOJB010000119.1 GCA_905234635.1 uncultured Eggerthellaceae bacterium
CTTCTTGGGCTCGACATTCCAGGTGTGGACGCTTTTTTGTTCGACCTTGGCGTGTCGTCGCACCAGATTGATTCACCGACTCGCGGCTTCTCCTTTAAGGAGGTGGCCCCCCTTGATATGCGGATGGATCCGGGGAAACAAACCCTAACCGCAGCAGAGATCTTGAACTCCTACAACGCAGCAGATCTCACCCGGATCATCCGTAATAATTCAGACGAAAAGTGGGCCAGCCGTATAGCCGACTTTATCGTCCAGGCACGCCAGGCGCGCCCCTTTGAAACCAGCGATCAGTTGGTCGACTGCATCAAAGCGGCCATTCCTGCAAGTGCCAGGCGTGAAGGCGGGCATCCTGCTAAACGCACTTTCCAAGCTTTGCGCATCGAAGTAAATGCGGAACTGGACGTGCTCCACAGCGGGCTAGACGCGGCTGTTCGTTGGTTAAATCCAGGGGGTCGAATTGCAGTTATAAGCTATCACTCACTGGAAGACCGCATCGTCAAGAACTGTTTCGCAGAGCACGCCCAGGGTTGTACTTGCCCGCCCGATGTGCCCGTGTGTGTATGTGGAAATGTGCCGATATTAGATTTAGTAACCCGCAAGCCCATTGTGCCAACCGACGAAGAGGTTGATCGCAATGCGCGAGCGCGGAGTGCAAAGTTGCGCGTTGCTGAAAAACGTGCCGTTGCACAAAAGACGTGAAATAAAGATTTGTTTGCGCCAAACGAAACATAAACGAAGGAGGGTGCGCAACATTGGCAAGTGCTGCTCGTGCATATTCTTACTCTGCCGCACCAAAACGTGGTGCTTCTATCCGCGTTGTCCCAGGTAAGCGCCACGATGACGGTATTTCTTCAAATGTATTGCGCATGGTAAGCCTGTTTATGATTGCGCTTGCTATTTTTGCAATCGTTGCCTTTGTGCGTATTGGTTTTGCTTCTGCCACTGTTACAACTTCCATCGAAACCGAACGTTTGAACGCGCAGGTTGAACAAGTTCGTTCGGGCAGTGCCCACCTTGAAGTAACCGAAAGTTCGCTTTCTAATCCCACGGCGGTTAAGGAAACGGCGGTAAAGAAATTTGGTATGTCGGCGCCTTACGAAGTCGATACTATTAAATTGGAATCTGACGTTATCGCGTTCGACGAGGCGGGCAATCTTTCGCTTGCACGTAGCTTAAGCAAAACCGCATCTATGTATGGCGGCCAAGCAGACACGAGCCAAAAAAACGAAGGGCTCAAGTTCTTCGCGTGGTCGCTCCCTTACCATCCCTGTTTCATTTGATCCGCGCGCCCGTCTTTCGGTCATTCTCTTTTTATTTATGGCCGTTGCTTGTGTTCTTGCCTTACGCCTGGTATGGCTTACGATTGTCGCTGGTCCCAGCAATGCAGAAAAGGCTCAAAATACCCGTACGACAGAAATTGTGTTGCACGCCAAGCGCGGCACCATCTACGACCGCAATGGGGTGGTGCTTGCAACCAGCGTCGACGCCAAGACCATTTACTGCAATCCCTTTGAAGTAAGCGATGCGGCAGGGGAATCTGCCCAACTTGCTGCCGTGTTGGGTGGTAAATCTACTGACTATATTGATGTTCTTTCTACGCCCGATACGACGTTTGCCTATGTACACCGTCAGGTAGACACAGAGCTTGCGCAACAAATTGAGGCCCTTGAACTCGACGGCATATATTTCCTCGACGACCCCAAACGCGTGTATCCCTGTAAACAAACCGCAGGTCAGGTCGTTGGTATTTGCGATGTGGACGGTAATGGCCTTTCAGGTCTTGAACTGTATTACGACGACATTTTGGGTGGCGAAAATGGTTCCTTATACATGGAACGTGGTGCCAATGGCTATCCCATTGCTGGCGGTATGAATGAATACAAGCGCCCGCGCGACGGGGAAGATATTGTTATTTCCATCGATCTTGAAATGCAGGAATTCCTTGAGAATCGTCTCGCTCAATGTGTCAACGACATCCAGGGCAAGTCGGGCAATGCCGTGCTCTACGACGGTGGTACGGGCGAGATAATTGCCATTGCCTCGACGCCTTACCTCGATCCTTCCGACCGCGACCATATTAAGGAAGGGTCAACCGAACTCAAGAGTGTAACTACCGCATTCGAACCGGGTTCCATTTTCAAAACTATTTCTGCTTCGGCTATTTTGGAAGAAGGGGTCATGCAGACTACCGACAAGGTATTCTGCCCAGCCTACCTTCCGGCGGACGAATACTTTGTTTCCGACGCTCATGACCGCGGCGATGAAACCATGACCTTCCGCCAAATCATTCAGAATTCTTCCAATGTTGGCATTTCTCTTTCGGCCGAAAAACTTGGTTTTGACAAGTTGTATCAATACATCAATAAGTATGAACTCAACGAGCCCACAGGCATAGACTATCCAGGCGAATCAAGTGGCTTCTGTGCTGACGTAAGCGACTGGTCGACCATTCAGTGTTACAACGTTAGCTTTGGCCAAGGTATAACGGTAACGCCTTTGCAGATGACGCGATTCTATGGCTCACTTGTTAACGACGGGGTAGCCTGTACGCCGCACCTGCTGCTTTCGAAGCCCCAGACGGGTGAGATTGCCGAATACCCAACCAAGCAGCTTATCGAAAACACTAAATCCATCGAACCGCTCACCAGCATGCTTAAAAGCGTCGTTGAAGAAGGCACGGGCATGGACGCCCAAATCGAAGGCTTTAGCCCTGCTGGCAAGACGGGTACCGCTGAATATGCAAGCGGCGACGGGACCTATGTGCTGGGTTCTTACAACATTAGTTTTGTGGGCTTCCTTCCTAACACCAATTCGAAACTCGTCTGTTTTGTAGGTGTGTCGGAAGTTCCTGGCGACCGCATAACCACCCCTGCCTTTAGCGATATAATGAGTTACGCCATCGACCACTATAGAATTACTACGCAGTAAGGATGTGCGTATATGAGTATGACGATTCGCGAACTTTTTGCTGGTATCGATTGCACCATTATCGGTAATGCCGGATGTGAAGTTTCGGGTTTGCAATATCGCAGCGACCAATGCAAGGCGGGTGACGTCTTTTTCTGCATTGTGGGCATGACGGTTGACGGGCATTCCTTTGCTCAAGACGCCATCGATCATGGCGCAAAAGTTCTGGTTGTTGAACGTAAGGTGTATCTTGCCGACGCGACCGACGTAACCGAAGTAGTTGTGAGCGATTCTCGTAAGGCCATGGCAGCAGCAGCTGCCAATTTCTATGGTCATCCTTCGCAGGATATTTCTTTGGTGGGCATTACGGGCACCAACGGAAAAACAACCACGACCTATTTGGTTGAACATATCGCGCGTGTTGCTGGCAAGAAGACGGGCGTTATTGGTACCGTAGGCGTGAAGGTGGGCGACGAAGTGGAAACGTCGGCGCGCACCACGCCTGAATCGTCCGACTTGCAGGGTATTTTTGCCCGCATGCGCGACGCGTCCTGCGACGTAGTGGCTATGGAAGTGAGTTCCCATGCGCTCGACCTGGAACGCACCTGGGCGACCAAGTTTGCGGTAACAGCGTTTTCGAATTTGACCCAGGACCACCTGGATTATCACAAGACTTTCGAAGCCTATTTCGAAGCCAAGGCCCTGTTGTTTTCGTCGCATTACCCCGCCAAGCGCGTCATTTGCATAGACGACGAATGGGGTGCAGAACTGCTGCGCCGTTGTTCGGCCGCGGGTGACGAAGTGCTTTCGACGGGCTTTAATACGGCTGCCCAAATACATCCTGTTTCGGCTGACTATGCGGCAACACATACCACGCTTGAACTGGATGTTCGTGGCGAAACCTATGCATTTGATTATCCTTTGGTAGGGCGTTTTAATGTTTCCAATGTCATGCTTGCCTTTGGCATTTGTCTTGCCCTGGGCATTCCTGCGAACACCATTGTGTCTGCCCTTGAATCGGCGCCACAGGTGCCCGGGCGCCTGCA
>CAJOJB010000120.1:0-818 GCA_905234635.1 uncultured Eggerthellaceae bacterium
AACGCCGTTGCTTGAGGATGCTGCCAAGCGCCAGAAAGACAAGGACATGGGGCAGGTTACCATGTTTGACCTGTTTGCTGACGACGAAGATTCAGGTTTTGCCATGGAAGTGCCGCCGCCCGACGGCATCGAATGGGACAAGCGTTTTCTGCTGGCGGAAGAAAAGTCCATTTTGAATATCTATGTTTCAGACCACCCCTTGTCGCCCTATGCGGCCAAGCTGCGTGAACTCACTAAATTTAGGCTTGGTGAACTGGCAGAGCGTGAAAATGATACGCCCGTGGCAACCTTTGTGGGTATGGTGACAGGTGTAAATACGCGCCTGTACGGTCAGCAGAATAAGCGCATGGCCACCTTTAGGCTTGAAGACATGACAGGTGGCGTGGACTGTATCTGTTTCGATATCGACTCCGACCGCAAGGACAAGGAATCGGGGCGCTTGTTGGTGGATCGCGACGCTATCGAAGAAGACTGCATCGTGAGTATCCGTGGCAAGTTTGAAAAGAATGAGCGTGGGGACCAGCTGATGGTACGCGAAATTCGACGCCTTGATCTGGGTGACGCGGACGGTATGCGCAAGCCGCGAACCCTTGAAATTTCGGTCATGCAGGCCGATATGAGTTCGGCCACCATGCAATTCCTCGATCAGATTCTGCATCGCTATCCTGGAACCGACGGCACAGTGCTGTTTGTGCGTCAGGCCGATGGGCGTAAGTTCCGCGCAGAACTACCCACCACGGTAGACGCCTACAACGACGCCCTGTATTCAGATCTGCGCGCTCTCTTTGGCAGAGAAGTTTGGAACTAAGCTATCCCGC
>CAJOJB010000120.1:861-3600 GCA_905234635.1 uncultured Eggerthellaceae bacterium
CGACAAGCTGTGCGATACCATCGACAGTGGATTTATGCGCGCGGCTCTTCAATCACCTGCGATAAAATAACTATATGGCAATTTATTCCTTAACACTTTCTTACCATGGGGCACCGTTTGCGGGCTTCGCGCGTCAGCCCGACCAGTTAACCGTGCAGGGCGAACTGGAGCGCGCCCTTGAGTTGCTCTATAAGCGCGAAGTTGAAACTACCTGTGCGGGACGTACCGATTCGGGTGTGCACGCTTTGGGTCAGGTGGTTAGTTTCGAGCTTAGCCCCGAAGAATGGGATGCGCGTGAACCGCGCGCTTTGCTGCGTTCGCTTAATGCCATAACGCACGAAGCCATTTCCATCCACGACGTGCAGGAACGCAGCGATGACTTTTCGGCGCGCTTTTCTGCTAAGTCGCGTGAATACCACTATTTTATTACGACAGCAGCTGCTCCACCCCTGGTCATGCGCGATTTTTGCTGGCATAAGGCGGGCGACTTAGACGTGGCTGCCATGAATGAAGCGGCGACCTACCTTATTGGCGAACACGACTTTAAGAGCTTTTGTTTGGCTGCATCTGCTGAAGGCAAGCCCACCTGTCGCAACCTTATGGAATGCAGGGTAGAACCCGTTGAAGTAATGGGTGAGCCGCTTTTGCGTGTGCGTGTGGTGGGGAGCAGCTTCTTGCATTCCATGGTGCGAACTATCGTGGGTACGCTCGTGGCGGTGGGCGCTGGCCTGCGTGAACCAGCTTGGGTGGCAGAAGTGTTGGCTGCGTGCGATCGTTCTGCTGCCGGAGAAAAAGCGCCCGCATGTGGTCTTATTTTCGCAAAAGTTGAATATTAAGCCCGTTGGTTGTACCCTATGTTTTTCAAAATGAACACATGGAAGAAGTACGTATGAGCGAAGAAGATAAAACACAACAAACCTTTGACGATAGTCTTTTGCCCGAATGGGCTATCCATAAGAAGGGCGAAGAAGAACTGAGCATCTTCTTTGAGGAACCGAGCGACCGTGGTGAGGCAGAGTTTGCTTTTGCAATTCCGCGCGGTGAAGTTGGTCAAAAGGTGGTCTCGGGTTCAACGTCTGTGGTTGAATCGGAGCCAGAGCTCGCGCCAGATCCCGTGACGGAGCCAGAGACTACAACTGAACCTGAGCCGCAATGCGAGCTAGAATCTGAGGCGGAGCCTGTGTCTGAAGTGGAACCCACTGCAGTTCCTGAACCAGATCCTGAAACCACGGAAAAAGCTGGGGAAGAACAACCGTCTCCTGCACCACGTCGTGCCGACTTTGCCAAGTTCCGGTGTATCTATGAATCGCATGACGGCCAGTTGGCCCTCTACGAAGACGAATACGGTCACCTGACCGCCGTTAACACCAACCGCTTCGCATAATGGGAAATTGGGGACGGAGGATTTTTCCCAAAAATGGGAAAAATCCTCCGTCCCCAATTTCCCATTTTCCCAACGGGTTTTTCAGCATTCCAGCACTGACTCTTCCTGCAGTCCGCTATACTTTTATGCTTCACGCATAAATGGGGGTATACATGGAAACCAATAACGCACATTCAGTGCAGGCTACTGAAGTAGCTCCCGACGTCGTCGATCCAGCCATGCCAGATTTTGCTGCGCATCCAGGGCGTTCAACCTGGTCAGGAAAGTGGATGTTTATCCTTTCCGCTGCTGCTTCCGCAGTGGGTCTGGGCAATATGTGGCGCTTCCCGTATTTGGCGGCCAAGTACGGTGGCGGTACCTTTATCTTTACCTACCTCGTTTTGGTGTTCACCTTCGGTATTTCGCTGCTTTTGCTCGAAACATCGCTCGGCCGTAAGACGGGGCAGTCGGTCATTGGTGCGTACAGCAGTTTCGGCAAGAAGTATAAGTTCATAGGCATTCTTTCGGCTGCAATTCCCTTCATCATCACTCCGTACTACTGCATTATTGGTGGCTGGGTAGCTAAGTATTGCGTGTCCTACATTACTAATGCTCCCGCTGACATGGCCGATGGTGGCGACTTTTTCGTGGGCTTTATCACATCGAGCCAGGGGAGTTTTATCTTCATGTTGCTGTTTATGTTGGCAGCTTTCCTTATTGTATCGCTCGGCGTGAAGGGCGGAATTGAAAAGGCCAACCTTATCATGATGCCGCTTCTGATTGTGTCTGCCATTGGCATTGCCATCTATGTGAGTACCTTCCCGGGCGCCACGGCGGGCATTGCTTACTACCTCACACCCGACTTCAGCAAGTTTTCACCCGAGCTGGTTATTGGCGCGCTGGGGCAGATGTTCTATAGCCTGTCGCTTGCCATGGCCATTATGGTGACCTACGGTTCTTATCTCAGTAAGATGGAAAACCTGCCGAAGAGCGTAGCGTGGATTGGTGGGGCCGACCTGCTGGTTTCAACCATTGCAGGCCTCATGATTGTGCCTGCTGCCTTTATGGTTATGGGCAGCGCCGAAGCTGTTGCGGCTAAATCGGGCCCTTCGCTTATGTTTATTACCCTTCCCACCGTGTTCCAAGAAATGGGCGGCGTGGCACCTATTATTGGTTTCATCTTCTTCCTGCTGGTGCTTTTCGCGGCCCTGACCAGCGCGATTTCGCTTATTGAAGCCTGCGTTTCAATCGTGGCCGACGGGGTAGGTATTTCACGCCGTCGTGCATTGACCATTTCTGTCGTTATCATCGTCATTGCGGGTGTCTTCATTAATCTTGGTTACAACGGCCTGGCCTTTATTCAGCCGCTGGGCGAA
>CAJOJB010000121.1:0-2732 GCA_905234635.1 uncultured Eggerthellaceae bacterium
CTGGTAGAGAACCTGCAGGTTGGCGAAGTCTGCACGCGTAGCATTACGGCGCGTTCCGTCGAAATCACGCATAAACACTTCGCCACCGTTGGGGTGGATGAGAATGCGTTCGCCACCCACCAACACGTCCTTGGCATGGTTAGGGCCTTCCAACGTAAACTGAGAAGGCGTTTGTTCGACGCAGCGCTCAATTTCTGCTTTGTCGAAATAAACCGTTTTGTCTTCAACTTTAAAGCCGTGATTCTTAAAGATTTCAATAACGGCATCAGATTCGAATATCACGCCTTTAGTGGCCAGGATTTCACATGCCTTTTCGTGCACTTCTTGCATCTGGTCGGCAGTAAGCACCTTCAGTTGTCCTGCTACGTTCATATTCTCTTTCGCTTCCTTTCTTACAATGAAACGGGGCCTGTGCGTCCCGCCTGCTCTATATTACCTGCTTCCTATACGAGATTGCTATATTTTCCAATGTAGCGATCCACCATGTCTTGGCCAAAATCGTTCATCTGGAAATACACGCGCAAG
Source organism: uncultured Eggerthellaceae bacterium (assembly GCA_905234635.1). Classification (GTDB taxonomy): domain Bacteria; phylum Actinomycetota; class Coriobacteriia; order Coriobacteriales; family Eggerthellaceae; genus CACXMZ01. The sequence goes on from CAJOJB010000121.1 coordinate 526, forward strand.
GCACCTGCATCATTCAGGTCGTAAGCCACTTCGTCGAGCAAACCGTTTTCTTTTGCTGTAGCCAGCGCTTCTTCAACGTCTTTTGGATTAAGCAACTTGTAAGAACCATACAGGGGCTTGAGCGCGTCTATAACATCCTGCGTGCAATACTGCTGCCCGTCCACAAAGTGCTTCAGGATGGCATAGTAAAGCGGCATAAGGTCTTCAGTCGAAACCATATTTGTCGCAACGGTATGAGTCATTGTTATGCGCCCCCTTTGGACGTTTTGAACAAATCGGCTGGATTAATCGCAATGCAGAAGATGCCAGCAACCATAATTAACGCACCAATCCATTGAATGGCACTGAGCGGCGGATAGTCTGCAGCCATGCCACCGATGTTGAGCAAGCCCATGATGACCCAAATGAAGAATGGGCCCCAGAACGCATACATGCCGTTGCATGCCATGCCCAAGGCGGCACCGCACATGGAATTGCCTTTGTACCAGAATGAAAAAGCTGGCATGGCAAAGAAGCCCGACAACATAAAGATGGGCAAAGCGGGGCTGGTAAACGCGGCTGCCGCAAGCTGCGGAACGACCTGCGCTTCCCCCGCAAGAATGGCAAGCAAGGGGAACATAACGAACAGCTCAAGTACGCCCGCCGTAATCTGGCGAATGGCAATACCAATACGGTAGTCGATGAGGATGGTGCCAAAGCCGGCTACGCAACCTTCAAAGCCCCAACCAAAAGCGGCGATAAATGCAAAGAGGCAACCAAGCAGTGCTTCAGGCCCCAGGGCAGCAAAGCTCGTGCCGCCAATAATGGCACCTGCAATCAAGCAGATGATAATGCCCACAATTTTGTGGCCGTTGAGCTCCTGCTTGAAGAACACGCGACCCAGAATAGCGCCAATAGCACAGTTGAGTGCTGCAATAGGCACAATAACACCGGGGTTGCCTGCAGAGGTTGCCGAATTCAAGCCAACAATATAGGCAATGGTAGCAAGGGGGCCACCCACAATGGCGCACACCATCATGATTAGACCTGGACGGGTTTTTATCGTTTTCCACAGGTCGCCCAGCTGACGATTCTTGGCGCACACAATAACCGACCAAATTCCGCTGAACACATCGTTAATTCCTGCAGCCAGCGCAGCCAACACAAAAGTAATAACGAAGGCGCTCAAGGCAGGATTGCCATTGCCCCATTCGGTACCAGCAAACCATTCGCCCCAAACCCCTTGGGTTTCGGCAAGGGTAAGCGTTCCCGTGTAAAGGCCATAACACATACCCGACGCGATAGCGAAGGCAATGCCACGCACCAGATAGGACTTGCGACGCTGTTCACGCAATATAGCTACTTGTTGGTCCATAGAAAACCTCGTATCCCCCAGCGGTCTTGTACATTTCCGAGGCTAAGTGAGCGCATGGCACCCACTCATCTGTTGTTCGCATTTTAACATGTGTTCAAATACTGTGAACATATGCCTATAAATTGAACATAATACTTACTTCGTGTACTACCTGCATAAATAGTGAATTGAGCCACGATTACGTTCAAGTTGATGTATTATGTTCAATATTATTGAACAAGATACCACCCTATAGATAGAAGGCAAGCTATGATTACCCGTGATGAATTCAACGCCCTGTGCGCATTCCGCGAAAACCCTGGCATCACCCAGCGTCAACTCGCCGACATCCTTGGCGTTTCTTTGGGCACGGCAAACAGTGTTCACCAAAGCCTGGAAAAGGCAAAGCTTATCGAAGACCGCGCTGCCAGAGATGTTCTGGTTAAAGAGTACGAACAGGCTATGGCAAGAGCACGTGCGCGCCGTCATCTTATTGAACTTCACGGAACTGATCATCAGAAGGAAAGAATCGCCATACTCGTTGAAGAGTACGGCTGGAAAGACATAGTCTGATCACAGTATCTCTATCTTGAATTCTCTTTTACCGCACATAAGAGTCTGATCACTCTTTATCTCGTATTCGCGTCCCGGTAACAGTCTTATGTTGTTAAGGTAAGTGGAATTATCTGAAGACAGATCACTCACATAATATACACGATCGACCTTTTTGACCTGAACGTGTATCGGCGATATTCCTTTGTCAGGATAGAAGACATCACATAGAAATCTGTCTGAGCCAATCGCGGCTTTGTCCGTATATATGGCTTTCTTATCTTCCTGTCCTGTGGCGGGATCCGTACTGGTAAGCACCAAA
>CAJOJB010000121.1:2800-3541 GCA_905234635.1 uncultured Eggerthellaceae bacterium
GTTGATTCGGAAACGATAATGCTCGGCCTGTTAATAAAGCTGTTGCGTATCTTTACGGCAAAGAAAACCTCGGTGGCAACGAATATCAATGCTGCTGCCGGTATTTTGATCAATGTGGATATCAGTGACAGAATGCTTGCCAGGATGATCATCTTGAATTCAGGCTGTTCCAGAAGTTCAGATGTTTTTTCAGGTTCGCTTAATGGGACCATGATCTTCTGTGATTCTTTTCTGAAAAGATCCTCATCATTCTGTTCTGCTGCATAAAGAAGTCCGTCAATCTCGTCGGGCTGCAATATACCTTCCATGCATTGTGAATTAAGCAATTCACGTAATCCGGCTTTCTTGATGGATCCTATGCAAAGATCTGAAGGGGAGATGATCCTCGGGTCAAAGCATACACGGATCTCGGATAAGTCTTCATCGATAAACATATACTTGGGATCAAGGCACAAAGATGAAGGTGCAAGCAAGAAATCCGGAAGATCGGCAAAAGAGAAGAAAAGGTCCCCAAGAGCTTTACGAATGCGATTTGTATTAAGTACGGAACAAGGATAGGTTTGAAGTGATATATAATCTGAACAATCGTATGAAGCTTCGTAAGAACTTACGGCCGGAATTATATAAAGCGGAAGCATATGACCCGGAATGTTTTCTACAATTATTTCACGGGTATAGCTGTTTACAGAGTCTATGTCTTCTATTTTATTAATTACAAATTGTCCGTAAGGACCTTTTCTT
>CAJOJB010000122.1:0-2694 GCA_905234635.1 uncultured Eggerthellaceae bacterium
CCAGCGCGATTGCCCTGGACGATTGCAGTCGTCCGGGGCGATTGCCTATATTTATATTACCACCCGACCTGCGGTCTGTCAAGCCCGTTTTGGGGGCAGAACAATAAAATTTCTGCCTGCCGTTCCCCTGACCCGTATGAACCGGAAAAGCGCCAATTCTGTGGTATAACCCCCTCAAGCTTGTCATTGCGAGGAGCAGTCCGCAGATCCTAAAGGGCTAGCTTCGCGTCGCTGGCGTGGCAATCCGTTCTCCTTTGCCTGTGCCATAGCTGCAACGTAAAACCCCAGGAGTTACGGAGGGAAATACGGATTGCCACGCCAGTCTGCGGACTGGCTCGCAATGACGAATTATTTATGTTTCAGCCGCTTTGACTTTCGCTCCAACCGCCATCTAAGCCGCAGTGGCGTAACCCATTCTGTCATTGCGGGCAGATTCCCGTATCATGTCGTAACAATTCGCTTATCGCATAACATATAGACAAGGATGATGGGCCAAAAAAGCGAGGCATTGTTGCTGTTAAATCACACATGGGCGGGAGGGCTTGATTATTTTCGCGGATTCGGTTATACTCCGAAACTGCAAGGGCAAGGCGCCGCGGGAAAAGCGCCGCCGGGCCTGAAAAAACAGGCTCCCCGGAAGCCGGGGGGTACTACTTAAAGGAGGAGTTACGATGAGAACTCTGAAGAAGTCTCTGTGCTTCGTCCTGGCTCTGGTAATGGTCCTCGGCCTGTGCGCGTTCGGCGTATCCGCCGACAGCACGACCGCGACCCTGAGCACTGCGGACGTAAGCGACGGGTACAAGGAAGCGGCCAAGGTCGTTGCGGCGCTTGGCATTTTCACCGGCGGCGACGGCACCAGCTGGTCGACGCAGCTGACCCGCGCCCAGGCGGCCACCCTGCTGACCCGTCTGCGCGGCATCGACGCCACCACGCTCGACTACACGTCGAACACCTTTGTCGACCTGGACCAGTGGCAGGAGAAGTATGTTGCTTATGCTGAGCGCAACGGCCTGATCGTCGGCGTCGGCAACGGTCGCTTCGATCCCCAGGGCGCCCTGACCGGTTATCAGTGGGGCCTGATGCTGCTCCGCGCGCTGGGCTACGTTGACAGCGCCGAGGGCGTCACCAGCGAGAACTGGCAGGTCATCACCGCCCGTCTGGCCCGCCAGAACGATCTGGACAAGGGCATCGACGACATGAGCAAGCAGCTGACCCGTGAGCAGGCTGCGCAGATGACCTTCAACGCGCTGAAGGCTGACGTTGTGAAGTATGGCACCGGCGTCACCGTCACCACCACCGACGGCACCGGCATCAAGGTCACCGGCGGCCGCGAGACCGAGACCACCACCGCGAGCTGGGGCAATGCCATCTCCGACAAGCTCAATAACGGCAATAGGATTGTCCAGCTGGGTGAGCAGCTCTACAAGGGCGACCTGGAGCTGACCGAGGGTTACGATGATTTCGGCCGTCCCGACTGCGACACCTGGACCTATAAGGGCCGCGAGATCGTGACCATGCAGGCCAGCACGGACCATCTTGTCACCACCTTTGTCGGCAAAGTCAAATACAAAGACATCTATAGTGCCCTTGGTTCCGCTGTTATGAACAAGGCTTCGTCTTGGATTAATTTTCTTGATGATGCGGAAGGGAATGTTTTTCCTGTCTATGTTGATGGGCGGCTGGTGCGTTTGGATACAGCGGATTTCACCAAGAGCAACGGCGATGGGCTGGAAGATAATGATGGGAATGGGCTGACAGGCGACAGCGTGTATACTGAGCTTTACAGCGAGTATGTGAGTACGGCTATTGGGGGGTATTACGATATCACCATCGTCGTCATCAACACCTATCTGGCCGAGGCCACGGGCGGCTATAACAGCAGCAAGAATACTCTTGGCATCACTACCGACAGGAGCGTGAAGCTTACCCTCAGCACATATACTTTGGACGCCGAGGACGTAACAGGTCCGCTGGACAGCTTCTCCGCGAAAGACAAGCTTCTGTTCACCTGTGCTTATAATGGCGACAACAAGTATGAAGTCAAAGAGGTCTTTGCTCCCACCATTCTGGAAGGCGCAGTGGTAACGGCTTACGGCCTGACCAGCGACAATAATGGCGACAGCGTGACTGCCGACGGCACCAAGTACGGTTACAGCAAGAATGACAGCGAAGAGAGTTCCTATGTAAGTCTGATTAAGAATTTCGAAACCAACGACAATAATCTGTATGACATCTATCTGGATGCCTACGGAAACGTCGTTTACGCGAAGGGCAGCACAGCCGCCGGCCGCTATGTCTATGTGAGGGATCTCGGACAAGAGTGGAATGTTTTCGATCCTGACGGTGAAGATGGGGATGTGAAAGCAAAAATCACCTCTACAGACGGAAAAAACAGCACTGTTAAAGTAGACAAGTTCTATGCTTACATTGCTATCGATGAAGAGACAGGAATATGGGATGAAAAACAGGATGCGAGCAAGGCACTTAAAGCTGGAACATTGGCTTCTGGGGAATGGTATAAATACTCCATAAACAGCGACGGAGATTATGTGTTGCGCCAGCTTGGCGTTGGTGAGACGCAGAACAGTAGTAAATCCTACAGCGATGTTGAGGGATTGACTATGTCTAAATCGATACCTGATCTCTTTGGGGATAGGAGTGCGATTGCAAACGGTTCTACTGTGTTTATCGTTA
>CAJOJB010000122.1:2718-3836 GCA_905234635.1 uncultured Eggerthellaceae bacterium
CACTTTCAGCGACAAGGGAAGTGCTGGCGCGATTGTGAATGATAAGGGCTACGCCACTTATGTTTATGTGGTTAGTGGTAAAAACGGTAGCGTCACGGACAGCACGAGCTTGAACTGGGCGTTCATCAATTCTGCCAAGTATACGAAGGGCTATGACTCCGTGAACAAGGTGGATACTTACACCTATGAAGCGGTTGTTAAAGGCGAAGAAACTACTATCACGGTGATCGATGATGCTCTTCAAGAAGGAGTTGGTCTGTACTACTGGTACTCGACTAAATACGATTATCCGAACGATTTGACAAAGGTGCCGACGACTAAAACAATCGGTAAGCGTCTGGATGCAGTTGGGTTCGTTGGATGGATGGATTTCGAAGACGACACACTTGTGATTCACGCAGACGACAACTATTATAAGGCGATTGCGTCCGATGCGACAGTGTGGTTCGTGAACGAAAAGGAGTATTGGAACGGCGGTGACGTACATCAGGGTTCTATTGCTTCGGTTGTGTTCAATGAGTTCGTGGACGACGGTAACTATAGCACTTTCGAAGGATTCGTTTACTTCGTAACCCGTTCCACAGACGACGAGATCATCAGCGAGGTGTATTTCCTCGGTACTGATACACCTGCCGAGTAAAATGGATTGGGAAATGCTGTTCTTCTGAACATGCACGCGGGAAGCCCCCTCCGGGGGGCTTCTTGTGTTAGCCGGCAACGCAATTCCGCCTTGCCGCTCGCAATGTCGGGGGCGGGGGTGGGAGCCGCAAAAGTTTTGCTGTCAAGCCTGTAAAACGGGCTTGACAGACCGCAGGCCGGGTGGTAATATGGTTATAGGCAAACCGCCCCGGACGAGTAGAGATCGTCCAAGGCGGCCGCGCTGGGATATGAGTCCAGACGGTTGCCGCAAAACATATCTGCTATGGCGTTGAAGGATTATCCTTCAAACACCACGAGCCGTCTGATTGCAGCAGACGGCTCACTTCTTTTTCTGATTACGCCGGTCGTAGAGGTACAGTGCCAGCGAGACGATGCTCGCGAACGCGCCTATAACTCCGACTACGGTAACAAAAACCGAAGTAATATGTATCACCTCCCGAGGAAAATTTTGCAGAGAA
>CAJOJB010000123.1 GCA_905234635.1 uncultured Eggerthellaceae bacterium
CACCCGGCAAATGCAGCAAACCATACGAATCTGAAATTGTGCAAATGTACACAAAATAGCACTTGAGCTAGCACAACACGGGAAAAAGACTCTATAATGAGCACGAGTCCTACCAAAGCCTTGGGAAACTGGCCACAATCCAGCCAGGGCGATGGCAAAAGACACATGAAATGAAGCAAAGGACCGGAGGAATTGATGTACAAACGCAGCCACAGTTTCCACCTCGTACCCGTACTTGCCACTTTTTGTTCTGCGCTTTTCCTGTGCAGTACGTTGGCAGCTTGCACCTTTGGGCAACAGTCCGCCGAAAGCAGCATCGAAAGCAGTTCGATCGCCGAAGTGAGCAGTGTCGCAGCGACCAGCGTGAGCAGTGCGGCCGAAAGCCTGCGCGATTCTTCCGCTCCATCCAGCGCCGAAGAAGCTCCGCCCACCAAACCCGACAGAACGGACATTGAAATTACCAATGCCATCATGAGCAACTTCGCCAAACTTGCGGCCATCCCGCGCCAGTCGGGCAACGAAGCGCAGGTGAGCGAATATTTGCGCAACTGGGCAGAAGGCCATGGCTATACGGTAACCAAGGACGACGCCAATAACATTATTTTTGACGTACCTGCCACACGGGGCCACGAAGACCAGCCCCTTGTTGGCTTGCAGGCTCATATGGACATGGTCTGCGCTGCCGATGGAAGCATTGCATACAACCCATCCACGGACGCCATTGAGGTAATTCGCGACGACGCAAGCGACACCGTCACAGCTGAAGGTACTTCGCTGGGCGCCGACGATGGCATCGGCATCGCCATTATTATGGACATTGCAAACGACAACATTGCGCATGGTCCTTTGCGCGTCATTTTAACAACCGACGAAGAAGGTGACATGACGGGCGTCAAGGCCATAGACCCCGACTTTATCACCGACCTATCCTATTTGATTAATCTGGACGGCGAAATGGCAACCGCGGTCGTCATGAGTTCGGCAGGTTATGAAACGCTCGTGGCCACAAGCAGCTTGGACTTTATTGTGCCCGTGGGCGACACTGCAGCAACCGTAACGCTGGACGGTTTACTGGGCGGCAATGCCAGCCAATACATCGGCGAAGGTCGCTGCAATGCTGCGCGTGAAATGGCAAGCTTCATCAACTACCTTACTGAATCAAAAATTGAATACGAACTGTCGTCTATCACTGCGGGCACTTCGGAAAACACTATCCCCGATTCAGCAAGCGCAACCATTGTCTTTAAGTCGGAAGACGCAGACACTATCTCGATTCTAGTTAACACCTACAAGGCAGCACTTGACGACGCCTATGAAGGGCTTGAAACAGATATTTCAATGAGCATGCGAACTGTAAAGGTTCCCGAATGGGCGATGACAAGCGAAAGTGCCGGCAAAGTACTTGATTATGCGTTGAATGTTTTCGACGGCGCTTACACCATGTCGCCCAATATGGAAGGCATAGTGGAATCGTCTTCGAATCTTGGCATGCTTAATGCCAACAGCGACGACGGCTTTAGCGCGCTTATTCTTGTCCGTTCGCTCGATAATAGCGGTTTTGACGACATTGAAGATTTACATATAAGCACTGTTACCGACCATGGCTGCGACCTTACGATTGGCGAACGTAGTAGTGACTGGTCATACAATGATGAAAGCAAGCTGCTCGACTTGGCGAAAAAGGTATACCACGACAACAATGGGTCGGACATCAAGGTTGAAGTGTCGTCTATGGCGCTTGAATGCGGCGTTTTTGCAAACATGAACCCCGATCTTGACATTATCAGGATAGGGCCCGACATTGCCAACATGAACACACCCGATGAAACCCTGAGGCTTGGATCGATTCCGGTGGTCTACCACCTGGTTGAAGGCATTCTGAGCGACATCGACTAGCCAGGGAACGCATTTCTTACTGCGCCAAGTTACGCAGCACGTATTGGAGAATGCCCCCATTTTGATAGTAGGCCGCTTCGGTGGGCGTGTCGATGCGCACCGTTGCCGTAAATTCCTTGGACGTGCCGTCCGCGTTCGCGGCGCGCACCTGTACCTGTTGCGGCCACGGGCCCGCAAAGTTCGGCATAGCAATATCAAAGCTTTCCGTACCGTCCAGCCCTAAACCTTCCGCACTTTCGCCTTCCAGGAACTGCAAAGGGAGCACGCCCATGCCAATAAGATTGGAACGATGAATGCGCTCGAAGCTTTCCGCAAAGGCTGCGCGCACACCCAGCAGCATAGGGCCTTTTGCGGCCCAGTCGCGGCTGCTCCCGCTGCCATACATCTTGCCCGCAAGCACGATGCTGGGCACGCCTTCGCGTTCGTAATGTTGCGCTGCTTCGAAGAGTAGTTTGATTTCCCCATCGAGGGCATCACGCGTCCAGCCGCCCTTGCGCCCTTCGGCCAGTTTGTTTTCGAGTTTCACATTGGCAAAGGTGCCGCGCATCATAACTTCGTGGTTGCCGCGGCGCGCGCCATAAGTGTTGAAATCAGCATCTGCCACGCCGCGTTCGCGCAGGTAAGCCGCGGCAGCTGAATCGGCTGCGATAGAGCCCGCTGGCGAAATATGGTCGGTGGTAATAAAGTCGCCCAAGTACGCAAGCACGCGTGCACCCTGGATGTCTGCAGGTGCGCTTGCCTGAGCGGGCATGCCGTTAA
>CAJOJB010000124.1 GCA_905234635.1 uncultured Eggerthellaceae bacterium
CACGGCAGCGTCCACCGCGGCGCGCAGGGCGTCGGGGCCTTCAGCTGCCACAAAGTCCGCCGGGTCCATATTGTTGGGCAAGGTGCAGGCCACCAGGTCTATGCGTCGCTTCCCCGCTTCTGGCGTCATGGATTCGCCAATGAATTCCAGGGCTCGGTCAGCCGCACGCTGGCCCGCCGCGTCGCCGTCAAACAGGTACACAATACGCTTGGACGCATGACGAGAAATGCTGCGGATGTGCTGCTTGGTAAGCGCCGTACCCAGCGTAGCCACCACGTTAGTCACGCCCGCTTCATGGCAAGCAATCACGTCGGTGTAACCTTCCACCACGATGGCCACACCCGTCGAAGTAATGCCCGCCTTGGCCTTATCCAGGCCATAGAGCACGCGCGACTTATGGAACAAGGGCGTTTCCTGGCTGTTCAAATATTTCGGTTCACCTTCGCCCATAACACGACCACCAAAGGCAATACATTCGCCCACGTCGTCAAAAATGGGAAACATCACGCGGTTATAGAAGCGGTCGGACACACGCCCGTCGCGCTGCACCGCTACATTGGCGTCGACCATTTCCTTGTTGGTAAAGCCAAGTTTGCGCAGGTGGGAAACCAGTTCACCCTTGCCAGGCGCAAAACCAAGCTGCCAGCGCTTGGGTACTTCCCCGCCAAAGCCACGGTTCGCCAAATACATTCGTGCCGCATTTGCTTCGCTCGACTTTCCGCGCATGAGCTGCAAATGATAGAACTCCTGTGTGGCTTTGCACACGTCCTTCAGGCGCGCACGTTCACCCTGGCTTGGACCGCGCCCACCCGTTTCCTGCAATTCAATATGGGCACGTTCCGCCAGGCTACGCACCGCGTCGGGGAATTCCACCCCTTCGATTTCCTGGATGAACTTAAAAACGTCGCCACCCTTGTGGCAGCCAAAGCAATAAAACAGCTGGGTGTTGGGGTCCACTTTGCACGACGGAGTTTTTTCTTCGTGGAAGGGGCAGCAACACCAGAAGTCGCGCCCGCGCTGGCGCATGGGAACGCGCTGCGCAAACACTTCAACGATGTCGGTTGCATCGCGAACGCGCTGGATGTCTTCATTCGTTATGGCCATGTGCTCTTTTTACCTTTTCTGCTAAACCTTCGAAAGCCATGTAACTACTGTCCATTGTATAGTATCGAATTTACCTTCACCGCGCAGGCGGCTAAAGGGACACGTTCTGTCGCACCCATTCTATATTACTTTTCACTTCTGCCACCAATTCTTCGGTGGAAGCAAAATCGATCATGGGGCGAATGCGGTGCAGGAATTCAACTTCGATGCGCGTGTCATAGAGGTCGCCTTCGAAGTCGAGCAGGTGCACTTCAATATTAGACGTTGTTTCCGTTTCAAACACCGGGCTTACCCCCACGGCCACCGCCGCACGGTATTCCTGCAGGCCCACATAGGCACGAGCGGCATACACGCCATCGCCCAGCACGCGACGCATGGGTTCAAGCTCCATGTTTGCCGTCGCAAAGCCCAGGTCCTTGCCTTCCCCACGGCCGGGCTTTACCACGTCGGCCAGCGTGTAGGGATAGCCCAGCAGAGCATTTGCTTCTTCGACTTTGCCTTCCGCCAAAAGCAGTCGAATGCGGGTGGATGTGATGGGGGCACCGTCAGTCGAAACCAAGGAGTGTGCGCAAATCTGCGTGCCCGATTCCTTGGCCCATTCACGAAGGTCGTCCACGGTACCCGCCGCCTTTGCCCCAAAGCGAAAGTCGCTCCCCACATGCAAATAGGCGGGCGGGAAGTCGCCAAAGCAGGTATCCAAAAACTCGCGTGGTTCAAGCGCCGCCAGTTCAGGCGTGAAGTACAGCATGGCAACCGCGTCTACCCCGCTGCGCGCCAAAGCCTGCAGGCGGTCGTTGTTGGCCAAGAGCTTCTTCAGACGTTTGGGGTGAAACATCTCGTCGGGGTCGATGTCGAAGGTGAGCGCCACCGTTGCCCCACCGCTTTCGTCGGCCGTCTGGCAGGCCGAAGCCAGCAGGTACTTATGCCCCAAGTGTATGCCATCAAACACACCAAAGGCGCAGGACGCCCCTTTGAACCGATATTGCCCCTGCTCAGGGTCCACGCTAAATATCTGAGCCACGTTTTACTCCTATGGAAAAACCGCAGGCAGACTTCAACTGCCCACGGGATTGGTCGTATTCATATAATGCCACAAGTTTGTTTTGGGCGATAAGCGCAATGGTTTCGCCTGGTGCATATTCTTGTGATGCAGGAACTACCCCGCTCGTGCACACACAAAAGCTTTCGGAACTGGCGGCGTTACGATCGTATTCGAAAAGCTGTAGGTCGCCAGGTGAAAGGGCTGCCCCATGCGCCACGCTGTGGGCCGCCTTGCTTTCGTCGTCCAGAAAAGCGAAGCGCAGGTCAAGCAACTTCACGGGGTCGAGCAAGTAAGCAAAGGGCGAAGCTTCAAGCGCTTCCAGGCTCACGCAGTCTTCCACACGCACTTTACCCGCAGCAATGCGGCGCAAACTAGCCAGCATAGCCCGCGGATCCGACGAGGGCAAATCCACC
>CAJOJB010000125.1 GCA_905234635.1 uncultured Eggerthellaceae bacterium
TCGGGCACGCGCAAGGAAGACCTGCTGCTCGACCCGCAGGAAGCACCGCTTATTTGGGCGGTACGTCGCCTGCTGGCGAACATGAACAACACCGAACGCGCCATGGACATGCTTATCAAGTCGCTTAAGCAAACCAACAACAACCAAGAGTTCTTGCTGCGCACGGCCAAGAAGGCACAAACGGCACGCTCCGACGAAAACTTCGAACTCTAGGCTGGCGCGGAGATATAGCAAGCACTGGCAAGCAGAGATAGGCAAAAGCAGCAAGTACGGGCGAAACAAGACAGGCAAAGGCATCAAGCAGGGGAATAGAGTGGCTGAATTTTCACAACAAGAATGGCCCAAGCGCGCAGTGGTGACTGCGGGCATGCCGTACGGTAACAAGGGTCTTCACTTTGGACATGTGGGCGGCGTCTTCGTTCCCGCCGACTGCTTCGCGCGTTTCCTGCGCGACCGCATTGGCGCTGAAAATGTGCGCTTCGTTTCGGGCACGGACTGCTACGGTTCGCCCATCAACGAAGGTTTCCGCAAAAAGGTCGAAGAAGAAGGCTTCACGGGCAGCATCTTGGACTACGTGCAAGCCAACCACGACGCCCAAAAGCACACCCTCGACTCCTACGACATTAGCCTAGACATCTACGAAGGCAGCGGGCTTGGTCGCGCGGGCGAAATTCACCACGCGTTTTCTGCCGACTTTATCCAGCGCTTGCATGCCAATGGCTACCTGCACCTGTCTGAAACCATGCAATTCTACGACGCGAAAGCCCAAACCTTCCTCAACGGCCGTCAGGTGCAGGGCTTTTGCCCCGTGCAAGGCTGCAAGGGCGAAAAGGGCTACGCCGACGAATGCGACATGGGCCACCAGTACGACCCGGCCGACCTCATCCGCCCGGTTTCGAGCATTACGGGTACCACGCCCGAATTGCGCCCGGTCCAAAATTGGTATTTCGACCTGCCCGGCTTTACCGAATACTTGCGTGAGTTTACTAAGCTGCAAGAACAAGACCCTGGCGTGCGCGTGGTCGTGCCAGAAACGGTTAATGAATTCTTGGGCACGCCTATTATCTTTGTAAAGAATGAAGCCTACGAAGACTATGCGGCCCTTAAAGATGCGCTGCCCGCACACAGCTATGTGGAAGCCGAAAAGGGCAAGCAGAGTTTCGAATTGCATTTCGAAAACATCTACGACCGCGACGTTGCGCGCGACGCCCTAAGCGCGGCGAGCATCCGCTTCCGCACGGGCAAGGCGCTCACGCCCTTCCGCATTTCGGGCAATATCGACTGGGGGGTGCCCGTGCCAGTCATGGACGGGGTGGAAGGCCTCACGGTGTGGTGCTGGCCCGAAAGCCTGTGGGCGCCCATCAGCTTTACCATGGCTGCTGAAGAAATGCGCGGCAATGCGCAAGAGTCGTGGCGCGAATTCTGGTGCAGCGACGAAGCACGTGTCTACCAGTTTATTGGCCAGGACAATATTTACTTCTATGGCGTGGCCCAGCCTGCGCTGTGGGCGGCAACCCAAGAAGGCAACGGCCGTGCCCTCCAACCTACGGGTACGGACCTGCGCCAAACCCATCTTATTGCTAACCACCATATGCTCTTGGGCAACAAGAAGGCTTCGTCTTCAGGTGCGGTCAAGCCGCCTTCGGCTGACGAATTGCTCGACCACTACACGGTCGAACAGCTGCGTGCGCATTGGCTGGCGCTTGGCCTCGACCAGCGCAGCGTGGGCTTTAAGCCCAAGACCTTCGAAGAAGACGAAGAAAAGAAAAACGATCCGCGCGTTTCTGATCCGGTGCTCAAGGAAGGCGCGCTGCTTACCAAGGTGTTCAACCGCCTGGCGCGCAGCTGCCTGTATGAAGCAAAGAATAACTTCGACTGCGCCATGCCCCTGGGCACGCCCAGCTCAGAAGTGGTGGAACGCGCCATGGACGCTCTCGCGCGCTACGACGCCATTATGGCTAAGGTGGAACTGCATTCCATCATGTCGCTCATGGACGAATTCATCCGCTATGCCAACCAGTATTGGAGCGCAGAAATCAAGAATGCTGAAGAAGCGGGGAGCGTTGAAGCGCGCCGCCAGGTGCTCATCGACTCCTTCTATTTATTATGGATTTGCACCCTGCTCATGCACCCCGTGGTGCCTGCAGGTTGCGAGCGCATTTGCGACTACCTGCAGCTGGATCCTGCGAAGTTCTTCTCGTGGAATAACAGCTTCGACAGTATGGAAGAGCTCTGCACGCCCGAAGAAGTGGCGGCTGGCGCCCATGCGGTTAAGGAATTGCCCCCACGTACGGACTTTTTCGAGGCCCATCCTTCGCAATTCAAGTAGGGCAGACCGGCTCCCCGTTGCACCATTTACGCCGCTCACCATGGGTGGCGCTCGTGTTGACTCAAAATAAAATGTTACCCAAAGCCTTTTCGTTGACTCATAAATAAATGTTACCCAGTAATACCCTTCTGCTAGGCAGGAGGTGTTCGTA
>CAJOJB010000126.1 GCA_905234635.1 uncultured Eggerthellaceae bacterium
GGCCGATCTCCCGCGAGGCCAGTGGTGGGTGAGTTCCCCCGCGCCCGCAGGCGCAAGTAGGGAAAATGGTAAATTTCAGTTTACCGAACAAACAGTGACGGCCTAAGTGACGGCCTATTTTGAGACGTTCAATGCTTGATTCGCATATCTGATAGACATCCAAACCAGAGTACGCCCTTATGGTTTTCTCTTCCTGCTAAAGTTTCCGCAGAGGACAATGAACTGTAGCAATGACAAAATGTTTCACGTGAAACAGCGTTGACAGAAACAAAAAAGCGCGGTAAACTGATGAGCAGGAGGAAATGAAGATGAACTGGATTGAAGCAACCATACAGACGAAACGGGAAGAAATCGAAGACCTTTGTTCCGACATGTGTAAAACCATGATTCTCATACCATTTGCGAAGGGGTTGATTCTCCTCAACGATCCCTATCCGCATCACGGTGCAGCCAAGCTCTATCGCCTTTTCACAGGCATTCTGACACACGCTCATGTCATCCCTCGAACGGCACCACGCCTTCCACCGCTTGGGCAGGCTGAATAAGAGCGTCGCCGTTGTCGGTATCCACCAGTTCGTAGCGCCAGTTACCCATGCCTAGCTCGCGCATGTAGGAAAGCTGGCGGTGACCGTGACGCGTTTCGATGCGCTCGACCAAGGCATGGCGGTCTTCTTCAGAAAGCGCATAGACCAAGTCAATGCTGGCCGCGTCAATAGCCAGAATGTCGGTAGAAGCCAGAATGCCGATATTGGGTGTAACCACCGGTTCGGCCGCCGTGCCTTCGCAGTCGCAGGACACGCTCATATTGCGCAAAACATTCACGAACGTAATGTGTTCGCCGAAATGGTCACACGTAGCCTTGGACGATTCGCTAAAGCGTTCGTGCAGTTCTTCCATGTCGATGCTCCACTGGCCTTTACCTTCGCGCGTATGGATGGCCTTCTTGCCAATACGGCCGTCGGCACAGCCAATGCCAATGTTTTTGTTCGATCCGCCAAAGCCGCCCATGGCGTGGCCTTTGAAGTGCGTAAGCACCACGAGTGAATCGTAGTTAGGCAGATGCCCACCCATGGTCATATGGTCAAACCACTTGCCACCAACCACGGGGAAATCCACCGTACCCTCTTCGTCCAAAATATCAACCGGTGCAAAGGTCCAGCCATTGGTAGCAATGGTTTCCCTGTGCTGTTCGGTGGTATAGCGACCGCCTTCATAATAGGCGTTAGTTTCGACGATGGTAGCGTCGGGCAGATCTTTTTCGATGAGTTCCTGCACCCAGGGGCGCGGAATAATATTGGGGCCATTTGGCTCGCCCGTGTGTAGCTTAATGGCTACCTTGCCTTCGATGCCGCCATTCACGCGCGCATAGAGCTTGCGCAGGCCTTCTGCCGAAAGGTCACGAGTAAAATACACCGTACTTGTTTCTCCATCGCGTTCTTCAAAGGGAATATAGTTTTCGCCGTTTGTCCAGTCCGTAGCCATACTGTCTCCTTCCGACTTTTGCGGTGTGGTACAACCCAGGGCAAGCCCAGCTGCCGCCGCAGCGCTCATGCCCAGGAAGGTCCGTCGCGTATATGATATATCCATTAGAGGTACCTCTTCGCCACTATTACGTACCTAAATTATACTTCACGCCTTTTTGTTCCCCCATTAATTGGGCATGTTCTTGCAGGCAAGCAGCAACTCCAAGCGCGGTTTTGAAGCGGGTCGTGCAGCTTAAAAGGAAAGCCCCCTTTGATACAATATCCCTATAAAAGGATGACGTTTCGATTCTGCTGAAAGGCAATTATGGAAAACCGCAGCGCCAACCGCAAACCTACCCCGCGCAAGCGCCCAAGCGTAAAGCAGCAAGGGCGGCAAACCCAACAGCCACGCATTCAAATCTCCAGCGTACCCAATGCATTCGCTTTCAATAAGAAACTTCTTATGGGTGCTGTTTGTGCCCTTGCCGTGTTAGTACTTGGCTTTGGGATTACATCTGCCCTGGGTAGTAAGAAGTCGGGTGACACGCCTGCTGGCGCCAGTGCCAGCGCCAGCGCTTCGGCAAGTGCACAGGTAGAAACAGAACCCGAAAACTTTTCCGTTTCCTTTGCCACCACGGGCGACCTTATCTTCTGGCGCGAAGTGGCCGACTTTATTGACATGAATGGCGGCGCGGCAGCCATGGAAGGCATTGCCGACCTGCTCGACGACGCCGATGTAACTATTTCAAACCTAGAAAGCCCCCTTTCAACAAACGAAAGCGAACCGGTTCCTGCCAAGGACGTCTATATTATTGGCCGCCCCGAAGGCATCGAGGGCATGAAAAATAGCGGCATCGATATTGTGTCGCTCGCGAACAACCACATCGCGGACTATACAGGGCCCGCCCTACAGGACACGCTTGATGCGCTAGACGCAGCGGGCATTAAGTACGCAGGTGCAGGCATGAATGAAGCGGCGGCCGACGCGGAAGGCGTCC
>CAJOJB010000127.1 GCA_905234635.1 uncultured Eggerthellaceae bacterium
ACATCATATGGCATTTGTTCATTTACACAATCACACCGAATATTCCCTGCTTGACGGCGCAACACGCATCGATGAAATGGTGGCGCGTGCTGCCGAACTAGGCATGCCTGCCGTAGCTATTACAGACCACGGTGTTATGAGCGGCGTCCCTGAATTGGAGGACGCTTGCAAGGCGCTCGAAGCCAAAACAGGGCAGGTCGTAAAGCCCATTTTTGGCTGCGAAATCTACTTCACCACCGACGAAGAACTCAAGCGTGAAGGCAAGCAGCGTCTGTATCATATGATCCTGCTGGCAAAAACCAACGAAGGCTATCACAACCTGGTGAAGCTCGTTTCACAAAGCCATGTGGACAACTTCTATTACAAACCCCGCACCACCTTTTCCATGCTTGAAAAATACAGCAAGGGGCTCATTGGCACGAGCGCCTGTATGCTGGGGCTTATTCCGCGCCTGCTGGACAATCGCCAGTTTGACGACGCCGTGGAATGGGGCAAGAAGTTTGCAGCCTTGTTCGAACCGGGCGACTTTTATATCGAACTGCAGAACCAGGGCTTAACGACCGACGGCGGCTTTACCCAGGCAGAGCTTAACCGCCAGCTGGTGCAGGTGGCTCAGGCCATTGGTTGCAAGACCGTTGCCACGAACGACTTCCACTACCTGCGCCAGGAAGACGCGCCTGCGCAGGATATTATGATGTGCATTGGCATGGGCAAAACTCTCGACGACGAAAACCGCATGCGTTTTTCCAACGACCAGTTCTATATGAAGAGCGAAGAAGAAATGCGCACGGCGCTCAGCGAATGGCCCGAAGCCTGCGACAACACAGTCGAAATTGCCGAAAAATGCAACGTGGCCCTGGAACGTGAAACCATCCTGCCGCGTTTCCCCCTGCCACCAGGCGAAACAGACGAAAGCTATTTCCGCAAGCAGATTGAAGCCGGCTTGGAAAAGCGTTATGGGCCCGACTGGCGCAACGTGGAAATTGCGGGCATTAACGTGGCGGAACGCTACGAATATGAAGCAAGCATTATTATCCAGCAGGGCTTCCCAGCCTACTTCCTTATTGTGCAGGAATACATCCAGTGGGCGAAGGACCATGACATTGGGGTAGGGCCTGGTCGCGGTTCGGCGGCAGGTGCTATCGTGGCCTATGCCTTGGGCATTACCGACCTGTGCCCACTAGCCAACGGCTTGCTGTTCGAACGCTTCCTTTCGGTTGAACGCGTGGAAATGCCCGATATCGACGTCGACTTCGACGACCAGCGCCGTGACGAAGTAATTGATCATGTCCGTGAAGTTTATGGCGAAGACCATATTTCGGGCGTGATCACCTTTGGCACGCTGAAGGCGAAAAACGCCGTGCGCGACGCCGCGCGTGTGCTGGACAAGCCTTATGCTTTGGGCGACAAGCTGTGCAAGACCATCGGCGACGAACTGGGCCTTACCATTCCGCAGGCGCTTGGCCTGAAAAAGAACAAGAAAGGCGAAGACAAGACCAACCCCGACCTGGTCGAACTCTACGAGAACGACCCAGAGGCGCGCCTGGTGCTGGACTCCGCCATGTCCATTGAAGGCGGCGTGCGTGGGGAAGGCGTGCATGCGTGCGCTACCATTATTTGCCGCGACCCACTTTCCGACCATATTCCTGTAAAGCGCGACACTAAGGGTGGTGGCATTATCACCCAATTTGACGGCCACTACACGCCTGAACTTGGCCTGCTTAAGATGGACTTCTTGGGGCTGCGCAACCTGTCGGTTATTAACCGTGCCTGTAAAAACATTGAAGAGCGCCATGGCGTGAAAATCAATCCGACCGATATTCCTCTCGACGATGAAGCAGCCTTCGAACTCATGTGTAATGGCAACATGGACGGCTTATTTCAGGTGGAAAGTGCGCTCTACGTTACCCTGTTTGCACGCATGAAGCCTTCGCGCTTTGAACATGTTGTGGCATCCATCGCTCTTAACCGCCCAGGTCCCTTGCAGTCTGGTTTTGTGGATGACTATGTGAAGCGTATGACGGGCGTGCAGCAGGTGGCCTACTACGATGAACGCTTGCGCCCCATCTTGGAAGAAACCTACGGCACCATTGTGTATCAGGAACAAATCATGCAAATCTCTATGGTCATGTGCGGCTTTAGTGCTGGCAAGGCCGACAAGTTGCGTAAGGCCATGGGCAAGAAGCAGCTCGACGTAATGATGGCGCTTAAGGACGACTGGAATAATGGCGCGGTAGAAAACGGCTATTCGCTTGAAGTGGCGAAGCGCATTTGGGACGACGCGGAAAACTTCGCTGAATACGCCTTTAACAAGAGCCACTCTGCTGCCTATGCCGTAATTGTTATGCGCACGGCGTACCTGAAGGCACATTACCCTAAGGAGTTTATGGCGGCC
>CAJOJB010000128.1 GCA_905234635.1 uncultured Eggerthellaceae bacterium
CGGGAGCGCACTTTGCAATACTGAGCCCTGCCCACAAAATAGCAAGGAAGGCCACCACAACCAACAGCGCCCCAATGAGCCCGTATTCTTCCCCCACGATTGCGAAAATAAAGTCGGTTTCCGCTTCGGGAAGATACAAGTATTTTTCCGTTGAATTCCCTGGAACCACACCAATAAGGCCGCCTTCGCCAAAGGCATAGAAGGACCGGACCAGCTGGTAGCCCGAACCAAAGTAGTCGTCTTCGGGGTTAAACAGATACGCAAGACGATTGCTACGATAGCCTTTCAGCAAAACGGCCGCCACGGCTAGTGCGCCCAGAACCACGACCATAATAATCATGGAGCGCAAAGGAATACCCGCAAGAAAAACAACCGCCACAATACCTACTACACAAATAAGTGTGGTGCCGAAGTCGGACTGGGTAAAGTAGAGAACGAGCAAGGGCGCAATAATAAGAAGTACGATTTGCAAGAGGAATGAATAGCCGTCAGTTTGCTTCGTACGTGCGTTATACATAATGCGGGCCGCCATAAGAACAAAGGCAGCCTTGGCGAATTCAGAGGGCTGACCAGTGATACCGCCAATGGTAAGCCAGCGCTGGGCACCAAGAGCAGCGTCGCCCACCGCGGCGGTCATAAGCAAAAGGGCAATCGTGCCAAGCCAAACAAAGTCGAGCAGCCTTCCCTGCCACACGTCATAGGGGAGGAATACCAACATGCCAAAGCACAACAGCACTCCAGCAACCATAAAGATAAGCTGACGCACGACATAAAAGTACGGCGAAAGCCCTTCATTAATGGCTTCGACAGACGAAGCAGAAAACACCACGACCAGACCAAATACCGAAAGGAAAAAGACGGCAACAAACAGAACAAGGCGTGGCAGGGCAACGTCGGTCGAACACGTAAAGAACGAGCTTATAGGGTTGCTTTTTACTGCCTGTGTCTGTGCCATATTCTTCCCGCCTACCGTACCAACCTGGCCTACTGCGCCTGTCTTGCAGCAACAAGCTGTTTGAACACACGCCCGCGATGTTCAAAATTGTCAAATTCGTCAAACGATGCGCAGGCGGGCGAAAGCAAAACCGTCCCCCCTGCCTGGGCCATGCCAAGGGCCACGTCGAGGGCTTCTTCCATATTGCCTAGTCAGCAAAACGAGGGCCCGCTGCGCCAAAACACACCGCAGCCTGACAGGTTTGGGCCGCGCAGGATGCAAGTTCTGTAAGGGACGTTCCCTTATCGTCGCCACCTAAGAGCACGATGGGACGCTTACTTTCAAAAGCATGGAGGGCCACCAAGCTTGCTTCGGGGTTGGTTGCCTTTGAGTCGTTGTAACAAGCCACACCGCCCACGCTTCCGCAGGGTTCAAGACGGTGCTCAAGGGGTGCGAAATTTGCAAGCCCCTGGCGCAGGGCTTCAACAGGCACCTGCATGCACAGTGCGGCACTAGCGGCCATAAGAGCATTACTGATGTTGTGCTGCCCTTCAATAAGAAGATCGCTTGCGTGCACCAGTTCGTACTCGGTGCCGTTAAGCGCAACGACCAACATACCGTCCTCGCGCCAAAATGCAGCATTCGTACTACCACATCGACTACGCATGTCACCGCCAATGCCTTCGGCCGTGCCCACGGGAACATAGGCGCAACGACCTTCTTCACGCAGGGTTTTCACGAAGCCGCGTGACACTTCATTGGTAGCGTCGATAACGGCGTAGCATTCTGCGCAGGCACGCAGGTTGGCGAAGATATTCCCCTTCGCTTCCACGTAGGCTTCAAAGCTCTTATGCCAGGCAAGATGGTCGGGCGTAATATTGAGCAAAAGCGCACAGTCGGGCGCAAACAGCTTGCAAGACGCCAACTGATAAGACGACACTTCGGCAACATAGATTTTGGTTTCGCCCTGTGCCACCGCCGTAATGCAGGTGTCACCAATGTTGCCCACCGCAGCAGCCTTCATGCAACTTTCGCGCAGCAAGTGGGCAACCAGCGCCGTAGTTGTGGTCTTGCCATTCGTTCCCGTGATGGCAACCCACTTGGAATCGACCGCACTTTCGCGCCAAGCAAATTCAACTTCGCTGATAGTTTCTTTGGAAAGCGAAGCCGCCGTTTCATACAGCGGGCTGAACTGCGAAATACCCGGAGAGGCGATACACAGGTCGAAGGCCTTGCCCACCCGTTCAGCCATGCCAGAAAGCGTGACAAAGTGCTGCTTGGTTGTTCCGGTAGGCATTGTGGTTTCAAGATCGAAGCCAGCTTCATCGGTGCCCGTGAGCACCGAAAGTGCCGCAAGGCGAGACGGCGCCGAAGCAGCCGCTGGCAACGATTCGGTCGCGTTAGCCGAGCTGCCCGCATCGGCTGAAGCAGTCGCGCTAGTCGAAGCAGCCGCATCAAGCAAAGCGCAGCAGTATTCGCGCACGGCCGTGCCCGAAACGCCCAGGCCTAAAACTAAAACGTGCCCCAGCTGGGCGGATGCATATTTCTTGTTGGTAAGGAGTGTCGTTTGTGCTGCGTTTTTCATGGCTACACCTATAAGTTAAGAAGCGCGTCGGTAAAGTAAAGGAAGAAGCCAAGCACCGCCAAGGAACCCGAAATAATCCAGAAGCGGAGCACGACCTTGATTTCGCTCCAACCCTTCTTTTCAAAGTGGTGATGGAGCGGCGCCATAAGAAAGACGCGTTCATGGGTGCGCTTGTAATGGAATACCTGAATCATAACGGACAGGGCTTCCACAACAAACAGGCCACCAATAATAAGCGACACCAATTCGGTCTTAGTAACCACCGCCATGCACCCAATGGCCGTACCTAATGCCAGCGAACCTGTGTCGCCCATGAAAATGTCGGCGGGATGCGCGTTATACCACAAAAAGCCAATACAAGCACCTGCCAGGGCGCCACCAAAGATGGACGCGTCAAGCATGTCCAGGCGGTAGGCAATCATGGCCATGACGATAAGTACCACCATAACCGTTCCTGCCGCCAGACCATCAAGGCCATCGGTCAAGTTGACAGCATTGCTCATGCCCGCAAGCAAAATGGAAACAAAGATGACATAGAGCCATGGGATGTCAAAACCATTGATGGTGGTCGTTAAAACACCCAGGTCGATTACGGGCAAGAACGGGAACTTAATGGTGGGCGCAATGCCAAGCCAATTAACTGCCAATAAGCAGAAGACAATCGAAATTAGGAATTGCACAATCAGTTTTGCCCGTGGCGAAACGCCTACGGTATTGGCTTCGCGCACCTTTGAAAAGTCGTCCACAAAGCCCAGGAGACCGGTAAGCAAAGTGGCTATGAGCAGCAGTGCCAATTCGGCACGCCAGGGGGCCAACAAGAGCATGGTGATGGTAGCGGCGAGCAGAATCATGACGCCGCCCAATTGTGCATCGACCTTGATAACAGGCTTGCCGCCGATCACCTGCTGCCCAATATTGTCGCGGCGAAGCAGCTTAATCCAGGGGCCCGTGAGCGCAATACACAGGGCTGCCGCCACCACGATGGACAGGAATACCAAGGACGTAGGATATGACGAAAACACGCTAAACATGGGCGTTCACCAGGCCTTTTGCAACTGCATCTAAGCCAACGGAATGCGAAGCCTTTACAAGCACGCAGTCGCCTTCAGTAACAAGAGGCCGTACCGCTTCAAGCGCGGCCGCTGCGTCTTCCACGCACATAATGGCGTGCGCGTCCATGCCTGCATCTTGGGCAACCTGGGCAATACCTTGGGCCAAGGTACCCACGCAAATAAGCACATCAATCCCACTTGAAGCAACTTCGCGACCAACCAAGGCGTGGCCTTCTTCGCTGTAAGGGCCAAGTTCGCCCATGTCGCCCAACACCGCAAGGCGCTTCCCCACCACTTCGCGGGCACGGAATGCCGCCAGCGACGCGCGCATGGAATCGGGATTGGCATTGTAGCTGTCGTCGATAACTGCAGCCCCCTGGGCGGTTTCCAATACCGTTTGGCGCCCTTCGACGGGGACCGATGCTTCAAGAGCTTCGGCAATCTGTTCAGCCGTCAAACCAAAGTAAGCGCCCAAGGCTGCGGCGGCCATGGCATTATGAATATTATGAGCCCCGGCAAGCTGCAAGGCACAAGGGGCTTGCGATGTTTCAGTATGAATAATAAAGCGCGGATTTCCGGCCGCGTCATAGCTTATGTCACTGGCGTAGATAGAAGGTGTATGTGTAGCATAGCTTTCTGGGTCTTTTCCTGAACCATCAAAGAAGATAGTTTGCACACCGCGCTCGACCAAGCCTCCATAAGAAAGCAGGGCGTCAAGCAGGTCTTCACTTGCGTTTACAAAAGCCGCACCCGCGCCTGGTTCAAGCAAAGCAAAGACTTCGGCTTTAGCCTGCGCAATAGCATCGCGGCTTCCCAGCAGTTCCATATGACTGGTGCCCACATTGGTGACCAAGGCAGCCGTCGGGCGCGCAAATTCGCAGAGTTCGGCAATCTGGCCCAGGCCGCGCATGCCCATTTCAACCACCACGAAGTCGGTAGTTTCTTCGGCGGAGAGCAAGGTAGCAGGAACACCTAATTCATTGTTTTGATTGCCCTGGGTTGCCACGACCGTGCCCGCTTTGGCGAGCACGTCGCGCACCAGGTTTTTGGTGGTTGTTTTCCCGCTCGAGCCCGTAAGCGCAATAACCTGCCCCTGCAAGCGCGCACGCCATGCCGCAGCAAGCGCCGTCAGCGCCACGGCGGTGTCGGCCACGCGAATAATGCACGCGCCAGTTTCCTTAATCGCTTCAAAGGCCTGGGCATCAAGTTCACGCGAAACGAGGACCGCAGCTGCACCAGAGCGCGCCGCATCTTCGCAATAATCATGGCCGTCGACTCGCTCGCCCGGCAGAGCTGCATACAAACAGTCTGGCGTTATAGAACGCGAGTCCCAACTCAGGCCACGCACGAGCTGTTCGCCCGAACCGCAAAGAAGTTCGCCTTCGCAATACCGTGTTATGTCTGCAACCTGAAGAAGCACGTGCTCTCTTTTGTCTTATGCCTGCGCAGCCTTTGCAAGTTCTTCGGCGATTACTTCCGCATCCGAAAAATGACGCGTCTCGGTTCCAATAATCTGATAGTCTTCGTGACCCTTGCCTGCCACCAAAATGCTGTCGTCGGAAGCTGCTTGCGCAATAGCAGCTGCAATAGCTGCTTGCCTGTCCGGTTCAACCATAAAGCGATCGGGCGCTTCAGTCATGCCGGCCACGATAGCTTCAATGATGGCATTGATATCGGCAATGGTGATCTCACCATCCTGACCAGCCGTCCAGCCGG
>CAJOJB010000129.1 GCA_905234635.1 uncultured Eggerthellaceae bacterium
CCGACGCCTTCCTTGGCGGCGACATCGAAGACTGCATCCTGTCCTATCACCGCTGGCACACCGCCCATTAATGGGAATTTGGGGTCGGAGGATTTTTCCCAAAAATGGGAATTTTTCCTCCGTCCCCAAATTCCCACCGTTTCAACTACAAGAGATAGGATTAATTATGCCAAGAGGTCCAAGAGAACAATCTGATGCAAACATCTATCACGTTATTCAGAGAGGGACAAATCAGCAGGCAATCTTTCGCGACGATAGCGATCGACGCCATTTTTTACGCCTTCTGAAAACCATAGTGGACACAACTGACTCAACGATATATGCATGGGTTCTCATGGGGAATCATGTACATCTTCTTATTAAGCAGGATTTAGCCATCCTGTCCAACGCAATGCAATGGCTCTTTTCGACATACGTGCTGTACTTCAACAAGCGCTACGAAAGGCGTGGGACCTTGCTGCAAGGACGCTTCACAAGTGTTCCGATTGCGTCCGAAGAACAATTCCTTGCCACTGTGCGCTATATTCATCAGAATCCGCTGAAGGCGGGGATGAGTTCTTCTTGTAACTATCATTGGAGCAGTTTTAAGGAGTATTCAGAACGCCCCTGGATTGTCGACACAGCGCTACTGCATGAATTAATTGGCGGCAGCCACATGCTTGCGATTTTTCACAGTCAAGAAACAACTTCTGCTGATGCGGGAATTGCTTCGTTGCCTGACGAAGCACATACAGGAGACGTTGGCGTAATGGTTGCTAATCTCTTATCCGAGCTTAATGCGAATAGCTTGTCCGACCTCGGCAAGGCTGGAAAGAAAGAGCTCGTTTGTGAATTGCGGGCGCAGGGGGTGCCTGTAACGTTAATAGGCCAAGTGACTGGTATAAGCAAAAGCACAATCTACCGCTTATTGGAATAACTGGGAATTTTTCCTCCGACCCCAAATTCCCATTTTTGGGAAAAATCCTCCGTCCCCAAATTCCCAGGTTGTGGCACAATGGGTGGGTAGCGAAAATCAATGCAGTTTAAACGTACCAGGAGCTTGCAAAAGGGGCGAGAAAGCTCTATGGAATTGAATGAGCTTCAGGCGAAAGCAAACGACATTCGTATTGATATTGTTCGTAGTGTGGCTGAAGCGGGCAGCGGACATCCCGGTGGATCGCTTTCTTCAGCCGACATATTAACAGCGCTGTATTTTGGTGGAGTCCTCCAACACGACCCGCAAAACCCCACGTCAGACGCTCATGACCGTTTTATTATGGCAAAAGGTCATGCCGCTCCTGCGCTGTACGCCGTGCTTGCTAACGCTGGCTATTTCCCCCGTGAAGAACTGCTGACCCTACGCATGTGGGGCAGCCGCTTGCAGGGCCACCCCGACTGCCGCCTGCTTCCTGGTGTGGAAGTTTCCACGGGTTCGCTCGGCCAAGGTCTTTCTATTTCTGCCGGTCTGGCTTGCGGCTTGCGCGCCAAGGGTAACAATGCGCGTGTGTTTGCCTTGCTCGGTGACGGCGAATGCGAAGAAGGCCAGGTGTGGGAAGCAGCCATGTTTGCCGCCCACGAAAAGTGCGGCAACCTTATTGCCATCGTCGACTACAACCACCTTCAGATTGACGGCGACGTGGCCGACGTAGTCCAGGTGGGTACCCTGGCCGAAAAGTTTGAAGCCTTTGGGTGGCATGTGCACGAGGTGGATGGCCACAGCATCGAAGCTCTTATCGAACAGCTTTCTGCCTGCAAAGCCGAGGGAGGCGAGCAGCCCCATGCCATCATTGCCCATACGACTAAGGGCAAGGGCGTTTCCTTCATGGAAGACCAGGCTGGTTGGCACGGAAAAGCGCCTAATGCCGAAGAAACGGCCATTGCCTTGGCAGATCTGGGCCTGACCCAGGAAGAAATCGAAGCTTCGCTTGCCCAAAAGCCCCAGGTTCATATAACGGATACCTTTAATGCTTTAATCACACCCGATGCAACTGCGGGGGCGGGCAGCACTACTGCTGCTCCTGCGTTTGCGAGCGAAGAAGAAAAGGCCACCAAAAAAGCCACGCGTGCTGCCCTCGGCGAAACCCTTATCGAGCTTGCCCAGGAAGGCATGCCTATCGCTGCGGTCGACGCAGACCTGGCGGGTTCAACCACGCTCGGAAAATTCGGCGCCGCTTACCCTGAACAGTTCTACAATGCGGGCATTGCCGAACAAAACATGGTCGACGTGGCAGCAGGCCTGGCGCTGGCGGGTAATGTTGCCTTTACGGGCAGCTTCGCAGTGTTTGGCACGGGCCGCACTTACGACCAAATT
>CAJOJB010000130.1 GCA_905234635.1 uncultured Eggerthellaceae bacterium
CGAAGAAAGCAAGCACACCAGGCGCCCGCTCACCCCCACAGGCAGGCCACCCACGCCACGTGTTGACCGCGCCATAATATAGCTGGCACCCTGAATTACTTCCACGCGCACTTCAACGCTGGGGTTTTTCATTTGCACCTTCGCATTAGGGAATTGTTCGCACAAATGAGCGCCCACGATTCGGTTTATTTCCATCGAATCGAGTTCAAAGTCGGTGTGGTTGCGCCGCGCCGCCAC
The DNA here is from genome assembly GCA_905234635.1 of uncultured Eggerthellaceae bacterium. Classification (GTDB taxonomy): domain Bacteria; phylum Actinomycetota; class Coriobacteriia; order Coriobacteriales; family Eggerthellaceae; genus CACXMZ01. Next base: position 238 of record CAJOJB010000130.1, read on the forward strand.
CTTAAAGCTTTCAAAGGCACCGACGTCGGCCAAGGCCTGGGCGGCCGCTTCATTCATCTGGTCAATTTCCCGTTCGCACACATAGCCACTCGAAACACGCGCCACACCAGGGATGCGCACAATAAGCGCTTCGGCAACGCAGACCGCTTCGTAGCTTGCATCTTCGGCAAAACGGATAAGAATACGCCCCGAAATGCGCTTGATGTCTTGCACGGGCTGACCCTTTAAAAGGAATTCAAGATTGCGCACCAAGCGTGTTTCAAAGGCAGGACGATTATGACCTTTCAGGCCAATTTCATGGTAATGAACCAGGCATATGCGCTGGTAGGAAGTCATATGAAAGATAAATTAATGAGCCTGAGCGTCGATAGTGCTCGGGTCGAACGAAACTTCTTCTTTGGAAATTTCATCAAAGGCAATCGAAAGCGGCTTCTTCTTTGAAGCGCGCGCTACTTCAACCGCCGTCTGCAGCTGGATAGCACGGTCGCGCTGGCTACGCAGCATGTCGTTAATGTCGTGCGCGCGATGTGACGCAACGGAGCAAAGCAGGAAACGGTCCTGGTCGGTTTCGGAAAGCAGTTCTTCGATTTTCGGTTCAATAAGGCTCATGTCTATTCCTCTTCTATTCCTGCATGGGACGCGATAAAAGCAACTAATTCTTCTGTCGCGGTCTCTAAATCATCATTCACAAGCACGAAATCATACTTCATTTTCTCGCGCATTTCCAGTTCTGCCACCTTCATCCTCGCATCAATCACATCTTGCGATTCAGTGCCACGCGACTCCAGACGGCAACGCAGTTCTTCAAGGCTGGGCGGTTCGATAAACACCAAAATGGCTTCGGGGAACTTTTCGCGCACCTGCAGGCCACCCTGCACATCAATTTCGAGCAGCACCGCATTCCCTTTGTTCAGGTGCTCTTCGACAGCGAACAAGGGCGTCCCATAGCGCGCCGTATGCACGTTTGCCCACTCCAGGAAGCCATCTTCTTCAATAAGCTTGTCGAATTCGGCGTCGCTTAAAAAGAAGTAATGAACACCATCCCGCTCACCCTTACGGGGCTTGCGGGTGGTGGCAGAAACAGATACCCACGCCTGGGGCATCCGTTCCAAAATACGAGCCACCAGCGTGCCCTTACCGGCACCTGATGGCCCAGAAATTACAAACAGCTTGCCGTTTGCCACTAGCTAAGGCGCTCCAGAAGCGCAGCTTCCTGACGTTCGCCCAAACCGCGCAGACGACGGCTTTCAGCAATGTGAAGTTCAGCCATGATCTTTTCAGCCTTGGCCTTGCCGTAACCAGGCATGGTTTCGATAAGCGTGGAAACCTTCATGCGACCTACTACCGGGTCGTCCTTCATGCCAAGAACCTTCTTCAGGCTGAGTTTGCCACTTTTCAGGTCGTCGCGAACCTTTGCTCTTTTGATGCGAGCAGCCTTTGCCTTTTCAAGAGCGGCCTGGCGCTCTGCTGGACTAAGCTGTGGAATAGCCATAATACGTACTCCTTTTTCTCCTACAACGATGGAACTATCCTAGCACAAAGCGCGGTGCTTATAAACATTTTTTTGGAATTGAACAGCACTTTTGCAATTTTTTACAGAAGTATTGACTGTATGCATAATAAGGTTTAGAGGCTATTGGCAATTGCCTCAAAAGCAGCCGCGGGGTCACTTGCCTGCGTTATGGGACGCCCAACAACAATATGACTTGCCCCCGCACTGAAAGCGTCGGCCGGGCTTGCCACACGGCTTTGGTCACCCAGATCTGCCCCAGCAGGACGTACGCCCGGCGTGACAATAAAGGCATCTGCGCCAAGCATTGCGCGCAGCTCAGCCGCTTCCTGTGGTGAAGCCACCACGCCTGCAAGGCCCGCTGCCTGCGCCTGCTTAGCCATTTCTAACACCTGGTCATTTATGCCGCGTTCGATGCCGCATGCCGCCAGGCTTGCCGCGTCCATGCTCGTAAGGACGGTAATGCCCAGCATAATGGGAAGGTCCAAGCCAAAGT
>CAJOJB010000131.1 GCA_905234635.1 uncultured Eggerthellaceae bacterium
GGTAAACCCATTAGTAATCTGGAACGCAGCGAGGACTTTGGTCTGTTGCAGGAAATGGTCGACGCCCTGTACGCCGACACGGAATTCGTCAGCCGCATGAACGTGGTGTCTTATGCAAAAGCATCCGAATACCCCGATGACTTAATCGAAATCGTTGAGCTTTTGCCGCCAGGTGAATACTTTCGCCAGGAACTCTGCGACCAGCTGAACAGCGCCATTGCGGGGCATGCCTGGGGCCAAGTGTACGGCACCGTGGAATAGGCTTATTTGACTCCCGTTGAATCGAAGGGCGGTATAAAGCTTTCCTGCGCCGCGCCGCCTTCCTGCCAGAAATAGTCATCCATGCCAAGCGCGTCCATAAAATCAAGCAAGGCATGGTAGTCTTCGTCGGGTGTTTTTTCATTGAGCTCAGCGAAGCTTGCGAAGTGTTGCAGGGGCGTGTATTGGTTCATGACGCTGTAGAGCACCGTGTTACCCAAGCGCTCCCAAAGGAATTTCATGACTGCCTTCGAATTGTCCAGCTGCCCTGGAAGGAGAAGATGCCGCACAATCACACCGCGCTGCATTACGCCATCGTCATTGACTATAGGAGCGCCCACCTGTGCGCACATGGCGTCAAGGGCTGCGGTCGCCACTTCAAAGTAGTCGGGCGCCTGGGAGTATCGCGTTGCAGCGCTCGTTGAATCTTCGGGTACTTGAGAGTACCGCATTGCAGCACCAGCTGAATCCCTGACCGTCTTTCCGTATTTAAAGTCGGTCAAATAGATGTCGACAAAGCCCTCAAGAGCGGTAATGGTTTCAACCGTTTCATAGCCAGAAGTATTCCAGACAATAGGCAGGGCTAGTCCACGCTCGCGTGCCTGTTTAAGGGCGGGCACGATCCAGGGTAGGTATTGGGTTGCCGTGACCAAGTTGATATTAGCAGCGTCTTGTGCTTGCAATTCTATAAAGATTTCCGCCAGGCGTTCTGCCGTAATATCGATGCCAAAACCACCTTGGGAAATGTCGATGTTTTGGCAGTACACGCAGCGTAAGGGACAGTTGCTGAAGAAGACCGTGCCGCTTCCTGCTTTGGCAGAAATGGGCGGTTCTTCCCATTCATGAAGTGCTGCGCGTGCAACCCGTAAGGTCCCGTCGGCCCCGCAAAAGCCCCGCACCCCTGCGGCACGATTCGCCCCGCATTTCCGCGGACACAAGTTGCAGTTTGTTGGGATAACCATGTTCATCTGCTTTCTTTGCTATGGGCCGAGCGTAACAAATGCTGGAGCTTGGGGTGCCCCTTCGCGTAATCTGAGCTTCAATTATTGCGGAAAATGCGAGCATTTTCGCACTTTAAAAGTGAAGCGAAGTTAGTGGAGCGCATGAAAGAAAAAGCCCTAAAACGGGCTTTTTCTTGAACAGCGCAGCGTTAGCGAATGGGGTACCCCAAGCTCCAATTTTAGACCTAAACCCCTTCAACTTCGAAGCGACGAACCAGTGCTTCCTGGTGGCTCGAATGCTGCAGGGCGGCTTCCTTGGTAATGGTGCCGGCCTTGCACAGGTCGAACAGGCTCTGGTCCATGGTGCACATGCCTTGGGCTGTGCCCGCAGCAATGGCGCTGTCCAGCTGGTGCGTCTTTTCCGAACGAATGAGATTACGGATAGCGGCGTTGCACAGCATAATTTCGAATGCAGGAACCGTGCCCTTGCCGTCGGCCGTCGGAATAAGCTGCTGGGAAATAATAGCTTGCAGCGTCATGGAAAGCTGTAGACGTGCCTGGTGCTGCTGGGCAGCGGGGTAGGTGTCGATAATGCGGTCGATGGTGGACGAAGCGCCAATGGTATGCAGGGTAGAGAATACGAGCTGCGCCATTTCAGAAGCAGAAACCGCCGTTGAAATGGTGTCGAGTGTGCGCATTTCGCCCAAAAGTAAGATGTCGGGGTTTTCGCGCAAGGCAGACGAAAGCGCTTCGGAATAGGTAGCTACGTCGGTGGGAATTTCGCGCTGCGTCACGATACACTTTTCATGATGGTGCACGTATTCAATAGGGTCTTCCATCGTAATAATATGGCCCGTGCGCGTCTTATTCACGCGGTCGATAAGGCAAGCCAGCGTCGTGGACTTACCCGCACCCGAAGGCCCAGTAACCAAGACGAGGCCCTTCTGCAAATCGGC
>CAJOJB010000132.1:0-1438 GCA_905234635.1 uncultured Eggerthellaceae bacterium
TACCGAAGCATAGAATGTGGCGTCTGCAAACACGTCCTTGACCGTCTTGCCGTCTGCAAACGGAAGCCCCAAAAATTCCCCAAGGGTGCTCACCAGTTCGCTACAGTCGGTGTAATGGCCTTTGTCGTTCAAAACGTCGGTGTCCTGTGCGCGCCAGGCATGGGAGTTAACGTCGGTCAGGTAGTACAACTTGCCGTCGTGAACCATGTAGCACGAATGCTCGCGACGCAGGTAGTCGTACAATCCGTCAAAGTCTAGTTCTAAGGCTTCTTCCGCTTTAATACCCATAGCAACCGCCTTTCCAAAACCGGAGTAATAGATGTTTTCATCATATCAGGAAACGAGACTTTTGGGCGTGGAATATGCAGAATTGTTAATCACGACGGATGCGGAAAATGTCGTGGGGCTGCACTTCGAAGGGTACGGTGAAGGAATAGAGCTCCATGGTACGATTGGCGGCCGCCACAGGACCTGGGAAAACGTCGGCAGCAGGCGGGAAACCAGGGTGCTCTGGATCGACGCCCACATAGTGCAGGTTCTGAACGATAACGGTGCGTATGGGCTGGTGAGGGGACAAAACTTCCAGCGTGTCGCCCTCTTCAAACTTGTTGCGACATAAACCAGTAACAACAGAGGATATTATGCTAGCGGTTGAAGCATCAGCAGTCGAAGCGTCGGCAAGAGTTTCCGAAGGCCCCGTCGGTTCAAACACCCACTGGTAATGACGAACATAGCGGTCGTCTTCGGGCGTCTGATGCGCAGGGCCGAAGTAAAAACCCGTTCCATAAGGGCGGTGTGAAATCGTATCCAGTTCACCTATGAAGTCGGCGGGGTCTGCCCCGTCAAGCACCTGCCTGTAGGCGTTCACCACGGTGGCCACGTAGAACGCCTTCTTGTTGCGCCCTTCAATTTTGATAGAGTCAATGCCAGCTTCCCACAACTCGTCCAGATGCTCCAACATGCACAGATCTTTGGCATTCATGATATAAGAGCCGTGTTCGTCTTCGTCCACGGGGAAGAATTGACCCGGCCGCGTTTCTTCGACCAGAGCATATTTCCAGCGACAAGGCTGAGCACAATTACCCGCCACCCCACTGCGGCCCGTCATATAGTCGCTTATAAGACAGCGTCCCGAAACGGCCATACACATGGACCCATGGGCGAAGGCTTCGATTTCTAGTTCGTCAGGCAGAGCCTTGCGCATGGATGCGATGTCGGCCAAGGACATTTCGCGCGCGCACACGATACGCTTGGCGCCCAAGTTATACCAGGTTAGAGCCGCCTGCGTGTTGGAAATGCTCGCCTGCGTGGACACATGAACATCCACCTGTGGCGCATGTTCCTTGGCAAGCGCAAGGGCACCTAAATCGCCCAAAATAAAAGCGTCAACGCCTGCCTGGCCATGGGCTTGCATGGTTTGCGCAAGCTCTTCCAAGTC
>CAJOJB010000132.1:1495-2252 GCA_905234635.1 uncultured Eggerthellaceae bacterium
CAGCACAAAGTTGTCGGCACGCGCTCGCATGCCAAACTTGTCGGTTGCAAGATAGACCGCGTCTGCCCCAAAGCGAATAGCAAACTGGAGCTGTTCCCAGCCTCCCGCAGGTGCCAGCAACTCCATATTTTTCCTGGCCTCGCCTGCCATTAAGACTTGAGTCCCGCCTGTTCAAAGAAGGTATTTGCCGTGTCGGGATGACGCTTGGCATGAGCATGCCATTCGCTAAATTCATCGAAGCTCATTGTGCGCTTTTCATTCGTGCGACGAATCTTGATTTCGTATTCGCTCGCTTCCAGGCCACGCTTGCCCACCACAATCTGGAGCGGCCAACCCATGAGATCGGCTTCCGCAAACTTCACACCAGGGCGTTCGTCTCTATCGTCGATAACCACTTCAAGACCCAGTTCAGCCAATTCAGCGGCAAGCTTTTCGGCAGCGGGTTGCACCAGGTCGTCGCCCACCGTAAGGGGTAGCACGCACACATGCGCCGGCGCCACCGAAACAGGCCAGTAGATGCCATATTCGTCGTTACATTGTTCCACGATGGCCGCCATCGTGCGCGAAATACCAATGCCATAGCAGCCCATTTCGTAGGGGTGCTCCTTGCCTTCTTCGTCCAGATAAGTTGCCTTTAACACTTCGGAATACTTGGTGCCCAGTTCAAAGACCTGCCCCACTTCAATGCCACGCGTAACCGTTAAAGGCGCGCCGCATTCAGGACAGGCATTACCTTCCTTGACGGTACACAGGTCGG